>NZ_JBSVVZ010000004.1:0-149171 GCF_054071875.1 Pseudomonas sp. SDO524_S393
AGGACACCGCCCTTTCACGGCGGTAACAGGGGTTCGAGTCCCCTAGGGGACGCCATTTGCGGGAATAGCTCAGTTGGTAGAGCACGACCTTGCCAAGGTCGGGGTCGCGAGTTCGAGTCTCGTTTCCCGCTCCATATTCAATGAAAACGCCGATCAGCAATGATCGGCGTTTTTGTTTGTGCGCGTATTATCGCGCGCTTGCCGCTTTGGCCAGGCGCAACGTCGCTTCACGGATTTCTTCCTGATTGAGTGAAGCAAAACCCAGGCGCAGCGCATTTTCTGGCAGGTCCTGTGGCGAAAACTGCCGGCCACTGCGCACTACCAGCCCGTGATCCAATGCGCTGGCCGCCATCCGATCGACGTTGATCCCATCGTCGAAGCGCACCCACAGCGCCAGCCCGCCTTCCGGCTCCCGCACACTGATTCGTTCGCCGAAGGCGTCATGCAGGCAATTCTGCAAGGCTTCGCGGCGGGCGCGGTATTCCTTCGAAACCCGGCGCAGGTGTTTCTTCAGTTCGCCATCGTTGATCAGGTCGGCGAGCATTTTCTGCGCCACTCCGTCGGCATCCCCCAGCATCAGCGCGGCGTTGTGGTGCAGGGCTTCGATCACTTGCGTCGGGGCGACCACATAGCTGCAACGAAAGGTTGAGCCAAGCGCCTTGGACAATGACCCGACATAAATCACATGGCGCTGCGAACGGTCGCTGGCCAGCGGCAGATAGGGCCGCCCGTTGAAGTGATATTCGTGATCGTAGTCCTCCTCGACGATGCAGAAGTCATGTTGCGCCGCCAATGCCAACAGGTGTTGCCGACGCGCGGCGTGCAGGCTCACGGTGGTGGGGAATTGATGGTGCGGCGTGAGGTAGATCATCCGCACGTTATGTGCGCGGCACAGCTGATCGATCTGGTCTGTGCGGCAGCCTTCATCGTCAATGTCCACCGTGACCAGTTGCGCACCCAGTTTGCGGAAAACTTCCCATGCCGGTGGGTAGCTCAGGCGTTCCACCAGCACCACGTCGCCAGGCTTGAGCAGCAGGCTGGCGGTCAGGTACAGCGACATCTGGGTGCCTTGGGTCAGGCAGATATTCTCGGCGCTGACTGTCAACCCACGGTTGTTGCGCAGCATCTCGGCGAGGGCGCCCCGCAAGTGATAGCCGGTTCCCTCGCTGCCGTAGCGCACAGTGTTGGAGGTAAAGCTGCTGCGCAGGGCGTTGCGGTAGTAGCGATGCAGCACGGCCTGGGGCAGCAGGCGGTGGTCACTGGTGCCGTTATCGAAAAACAATGCGTCATGGCGATGCCGCAGTGCCGTTACCTGGGCATTCTGGGTGAAGTATGGAGCGGCCACATGAGCAAGCACAGGAGGGGCGAAGTCTTGTTGCGCACGGCTCGGCAGTTGCTTGGGCATCAACTGCGTGTTGACGAAGGTTCCGCGTCGCGGCTCGCTGACCAGCCAGCCTTTGGTCATGGCTTCTTCGTAGGCGAGGATCACGGTCTTGCGGTTGACGTCGAGCAACTGCGCCATTTCCCGGGTTCCCGGCAACAGGGTGCCGGGCGGCAATCGGCCTTCCACGATGGCGGTCATCAGACCTTCGGCAATCTTCCTGTAGGACGCCTGGTTGTCACTGTCGTCCAGCTTGAGCAGCGGGCGCCATTTTCGCAGCTGGACCATCTGAAGTATCCAAAACTGGAGGTTTTAATGGGCCTAGTCTAGCGCAACAATCCAAGCCTCACTTACCCGAGGTCGTTATGAATACACGCCATGTCATCGAACTGTCCCCCTCGGGGAAAACCTTTGAAGCCGGTGACGAGCTGCTGCTGGACGCGATGCTTGCCAGTGGCCTGTCCGTGCCGTTTTCCTGCCGGCGCGGTGCCTGCGGGTCGTGCAAGGTCGTGGTTGCCCAAGGCGAATACCGCGCCAAACAGCTGGCGCCGGGCGCGCCTGCGCCGTGTTATCCGTTGGCAGCCAATGAGCTGTTGTTGTGCCAAAGCCACGCCTGCGGCGATATGCGCCTGGAAATTCCAGGCTGGTCGCTGGACACGCCCGCGCTGGTGGTCGAAGCGCAAGTGGTGGGCAAGCGCGCATTGAGTCCCGACATTGTCGAGCTGGTGGTGATGCCGGACAGGCCGTTGGCAGTGCGGGCCGGCCAATACCTGAAATTTCGTCTGGTCGATGGCGACTCGCGGTGTTTCTCGATCGCCAACCTGCCGCATGAAGACGATGGGCGTCTGGTCTTCCAGATTCGCCAAGTGAGCGGCGGGCTGTTTTCCGAAACGCTTCTGGGCGACCTTGAGGCGGGTGACCTGTTGCAACTGGAGGGGCCTTTTGGCGCCTGCACCTGGCAGGACAATGACGAGGCGCCTGTGGTCCTGTTCGCCACGGGCACCGGCTACGCGGGTATCAAGCCGATCCTGTTGACCGCCCTGACGCGGGATGTCGACATCACGTTGTACTGGGGTGGTGCGCAGCCGGCGGACTTTTACGACGGGGTGTTCCTGGAGCAATCGGTCATCGATCATCCGCGTTTTCACTGGCACCCGGTGCTGGCGTCCCAGGGTCGGGTGCAGGAAGTTGCCCTGAGTCACGGGCATGCCTGGGAAGCCGCCCAAGTGTATGCGTGCGGTAACGGCGCAATGATCAATCAGGTGCGTGCGCAATGCCTGGAGGCAGGCCTGCCCGGTCATCGGTTTGTCGCCGAAGCCTTTGTGCCCAGCGGTCGGTCGGGCGCCGAAGTCATATCCAAGCCGCTGCATCCGATCTGGGAAAAAGTCGGCCCGCGTTATTCGCTGGACGGTATGCTCGCCGCGCGTGATCAGTCGATACGGGCCCTCGCGGCGATTGCCAGTCGACTGCAAGTAGGCATGACCACCGGCGAAGCCCTCGACATGGCCGCCGAACGATTGCAGGCCATGGGCGCGTCCCACACGTGGCACCCCACCTATATCCGTTTTGGCGACGACACGGTGCGGCCACCCCGCGAAGGCATTGACCGCCAGCGCCGGCTGCGCGCCAGCGATATCGTGGTGGTTGACCTGGGCCCGGTCTGGGACGGCTATGAGGGCGATTATGGCGATACCTTTGTGTTCGGTGACTCGCCGCTGCACCTGGCATGCAGGGCCGCGCTGCATGAAGTGTTCGACGAGACCCGCGAAGCCTGGTTGCGTGGCCTCACCGGTCGCGAACTCTATGACTTTGCCGAGCAGCGCGCCGAGTCAAAAGGCTGGAAGCTGGCGCGCAACCTCGCTGGGCATCGCCTCGCGGATTTCCCCCACGCGCTGTTCGAGAGCAAGGTGCTGGCAGACCTGGAAATCCCGCCGAGTGAAATGGCCTGGGTGCTGGAAATTCAGCTGTGCCATCCCACGGAGCCTGTCGGTGGTTTTTTCGAGGATATGTTGATGCTGCAAGCCTGAAGAGCCCGCCGTTGCGGCGGGCTGCTTATATCAGTGGGTTGGGTCAGAGTTTCGGCAACTGCCCGACACGGCCCATCATCTCGGTGACGATCTGCAGGTCCAGCAGGAACTGGTCGACGGTCTTGAACTCGCTGTCGGTATGCCCGGTGTATTTCACTTCCGGGCGCGCCAGGCCAAATTGCACGCCATTGGGCAGTTCATGCACGGAGGTCGCGCCAGCCGAGGTGCCGAACTTGTGCGCCATGCCGAGGTTTTCACTGGCCACCGCGAGCAAGGCTTTGACCCACTCTCCCTCGGGGTTGCGGTACATCGGTTCGGCCACCGAGTACGTGAAGTCCACCGCGACCTTGGTTTTCTTGTCCCACGCACTCAGTTTTTCGGCGATTTGCGCTTTCAGCGTTTCCGGCGACTTGCCCTTCGGCACACGCAGGTTCACGGCCAGCTTCAAGGCTTTGTCATCCAGGCCAACAAAGGTGAGCGACGTGGTCAGTGGGCCCATGAAGTCGTCGGAGAAACCCACGCTCAGTTTGCCGCCCAGGTAATCCAGGCCCCAGTTGTCGGCGGCATATCGCGCGGCATCAGTGATGTGGTTGTGCTTGAGGGCGACCTTGCCTTCAAGGCTGTGAATCAGCTCCAGCATGCGCGCAACCGGGTTGACGCCGGATTCCGGTTCGGACGAGTGCGCAGACACTCCGGTCACCGTCAGCCTGACCTCTTTACCGGCCACCTTGGCAGCCACCTCGAAGTTGCCGCCATTGCGTTTGACATACTCCGCGCCGGCCTTCTGCAACTGAGTGGCCAGCTCGGCGGGCTTGGCGCTGGTAAACGTAGCCACCGAGGCCGACGGAATCTGGTTGGTCGCCATGCCGCCGGTCAGTGCAATGATTTCTGCACCGTTACCGGTGCCTTTGCGACGGGGGAAGGTGGCCATTACGGTGCCGTAGCCTTTTTCCGCGATGACCACCGGATAGCCGCCATCCAGCGCCAGGTTGTACTGCGGGATCGGGTTATGTTCGAAGTAGTAGGGGATCGCGTCGCCCTGGGTTTCTTCAGTGGTGTCCACCAGCAATTTGAACGTGCGCGCCAGCGGCAGTTTTTCTTCCTTGATCACCTTCATGGCATACAGCGCCACCACGATGCCGTTCTTGTCATCCTCGGTGCCGCGGCCATACATGCGGTCGCCAATCAGCGTGATCTTGAACGGGTCGAGCTTGGTGCCATCCTTCAACACCCAGTTCTCTGGCGTTACCGGCACCACATCCGCGTGAGCGTGAATACCCACCACCTCATCGCCGCTGCCTTCCAGGGAAATCTCGTACACCCGGTTATCGATATTGCGGAAGTTCAGGTTGAACGCTTTTGCCAGGCTCTCGATCTTCTCGGCGAACTTGAGGAACTGCGGGTTTTTATACTGGGGTACGCCGTCCACATTGAAGGTCGGGATTTCCACCAGCTCGCGCAGTGTCTCGATGGCTGCCTTGCCGTACTTTGCTCGTGTGTACAGGCCCAGCAGGCGGTTGATCTCGTTCTGCTGGTCGGCGCTCAGGGTTTTGTTGGCGAGAAACGCGCTGATGGCCGGACCTGTGTCAGTGGTTTTGCCCAGATCACCCTTGGCCAGAGTCTCGAGGAAACCGCGAAAGTCGGTGACGGAGGTTTCGCTGAAGCTTTTGAGAATTGCCTGGCTTTGATCCGGCGTGATGTTGGCGGAAGCGGGGGTGGTGAACGCCGAAAGACCGGCCGCGAACAGGCTCGCGAGTGCCAATTGCTTGAGTGGAAAATGCATGGTGAGCGGCATTCCTTTGCAGAAGGGAGTAGGAGGATTCTGATTAAAAAGTCAGAAACAATTTCACACACTAACACTGCAAAGGAGGCGCTGGGGAGGGTGACGCAGGAATTGTCCTTCGGATAAAACAAAGCGGCGCAGAACTGAAAAGCCGCGCCGCAGAGCTGTCCTGGCGGTTCAATCCAGGCTGTAGCGTACTGACAGCGCACCCTTTTTCTCTGACAGGGCCAGGATCGTCACCCGGCCCAGTTCGCTCAACCGCTGCACATGGGTGCCGCCACAGGCATAGGCTGGCAGCTCGCCGAAACCCACTTCCCGGGTGCCGTCTTCCAGGGTGGTATGACGGACGTAGTCAGCGGCGATCCACTGGTCGACCTGCCGTTGAACGGTCTCGGCGTCCAGGGGCTGTGCCGTTTCGCCGCGTATAAAGGTGATCTTGCCTTCGCCTGGCCAGTGATGGGCCTTGATGGGCATCCAGCCGAAGGTTTCGCCGACGTTGCCGATCAGGTGCCCGGCGGAGTGCAGTCGAGTGTGCAAGGCGCGGCGTGGCGCATCGACCTGCGCGCTGATCGGGCCGGGCGCCACGGCTCGGTCAACATAATGCACGACGTGTTCGCCTTCTTGAGTGACGCGCACTACGTTGCTGTCACCAAGCTGGCCGGTATCGAAGGGTTGGCCGCCGCCTTGAGGGTGGAAAATCGTTGACTGAAGTCTGACTGCAAACTGTTCTTCGTGGGGAATGCAGCTCAGCACTTCAAGCTCCGCGGTCAGGTGGTCGTGGGTGAAAAACAGGCGCTCGGTCATCGGTTACATCCGCATCAAGGTTCTGCGGGCAGTATAAATAGTGCGCAGATAAGTGATAATCCGCTCAATTATCAATGGACCTGTGCGTCATGAGCATCAATCTTCCTTTGCCGCTGCTCGGTGAAATGGCGATCTTCGTCAAAGTGGTGGAAGCCGGCAGCTTTTCCGAAGCGGCGCGGCAATTGAGTGTGTCGCCCTCGGCGGTAAGCCGCAGTATTTCGCGCCTGGAAAAGGTCCTGGCCACGCGGTTGCTGCAACGCACGACACGCAAGCTTCGCCTGAGCGAAGGCGGAGAGGAGGTTTTCAGGCGCTGCCTGGAGATGGTCAACGCCGCACGCTCGGTGATGGAGATCAGTGGCCAGTTCACTCATGAAGCCGAAGGCCTTGTGCGGGTCAGCGTGCCGAAGGCGGTGGGGCGGTTCGTGGTGCATCCCCATATGCCGGAGTTTCTGCGGCGCTATCCGAAGGTCGATGTACAGCTGATCCTGGAAGACCGGCAGGTGGACCTGATCGATGACAACGTCGACCTGAGCATCCGCATCACCGACAGCCCGCCACCGGGGCTGGTCGGGCGACAGTTGTTGCCGATCGAGCATTTGTTGTGTGCGACCCCGCGTTACCTGGCCGAATACGGCACGCCGGTCAGTCCCCATGATTTGCAGGCGCACAGTTGCATCTACCTGGGAGAAACCCCGGGGGATTCACGCTGGAAGTTTCGCCAGGGCGGCAAGACAGTGACGGTTGGCGTACGCGGACGTTATGCGGCGAACCATACCGGCGTGCGTCTGGATGCGGTGTTGCAGCATGTGGGAATCGGCAGCCTACCCTATTTCACTGCGCGCCATGCCTTGGAGGAGGGGCGGGTGGTGCAGGTGTTGCCCGAGTGGGATTTTATTGCGTCCTATCATGGGGAGGCGTGGCTGCTGCATTCGCCCACGCGTTACCTGCCGCCAAAGTTGCGGGTCTTCATTGATTACTTGGTGGAGTGCATGGCGAAGGAGCCGACATTGCGTCGACGCAAAGATGGGGATTGAACGTGTGGGAGCTGGCTTGCCTGCGATGCAGGCGGCTCGGTCTGTCAGTCAAACCGAGGTGATGCCGCAGATAAGCCAGCTTCTACAGTGGGTGTTGCGCAGATCTGAAAATCAGTGCTTGCTCTGGTCGTCCGACATGGCCAGCAACTGCTTTTCCTGGTGCCAGTCGAACGGTTCTTCGTTCTGCTCGGCTTCATAGCGGCGCTCTTCCAGCGCCTGGTACATGTCCAGCTCTTCGTCGGGCATGTAATGCAGGCAATCACCGCCGAAGAACCACAGTAGATCGCGTGGAACCAGGTGAGCGATTTGCGGGTAGCGCTGGATCACCTGGCACAGCAGGTCCTGGCCCAGGTACTGGCTTTCGATGGGGTCGACAGGCAGTTGGGCGCGCAGTTCGTCGAAGCGCTCCAGAAACAGCGAGTGGCTTTCCTCGGGCACCTGTTCGGCTTCGCCGACGGCAACCAGGATGCTGCGCAGGTGGTCGAGCAAGACGAGATGATCGGCAACGACGTTGGACACGAGATAAGTCCTCTAAAGCAAAAACGGGCGCGAGAGTATATAGCTCTCGCGCCCGTAATTATATGACCGCCGGTATCAGCGGACCTTGCCTGCGGCCGGTGCCAGTTCCTCCTTGCTGAAATCATCCACGTCGATCACCTTGCGCCTTGCCGCCTCGGCGTCGCGCAGGGTTTGCGCTTCGCCGGGTTGCAGCACCCCAGCGTGCAGGGCCGCATCGATGGCATGCTCGCCCGCAGCCGGTTTGACCTGGCCGCTCTTGAGGCCCTGGTGCAGTTTTTTCTGCAACGGTTGGCTCGCGCCGAGCAGGTCATAGGCATGTTGCAGCGCCCCCACCGGGTCTTCCGCCGATTGTGGGCGATAGCAGCCGGCCAGCAACTCTTCCAGCGTCGGGTCGCCCTTGGCGCGGCCGATCACCGCAGCCACTTCGGCATCCAGTGCATCGGACGGCCCGGTGTGGCGACGACCGAACGGGAACACGATGACCCGCAGCAGAACGCCCAGCACCTTGTTCGGGAAGTTGCTCAACAGTTCATCCAGCGCACGCTCCGACTGACCCAGGCTTTCCTCCATGGCCCAGGTGAACAGCGGCTGCAGATGGTCCGGCGAATCCAGGTCGTGGTAGCGCTTGAGCGCCGCCGAGGCCAGGTACAGGTGGCTGAGTACATCGCCGAGGCGAGCCGACAGGCGTTCACGACGTTTCAGCTCGCCGCCCAGCAGCATCATGCTCAGGTCGGCGAGCAGGGCGAACGCGGCGGCCTGACGGTTCAGGGCGCGGAAGTAGCCCTGGCTCAAGCGGTTGCCTGGCGCTTTCTCGAAGTGACCGATGCCAAGGTTCAGTACCAGGGTACTGGCCGCGTTGCTCACGGCAAAACCGATGTGCTGCATCAGCAAACCGTCGAATTCCTTCAAGGCCTGATCATGGTCTTCGCGACCGGCCAGGGCCATTTCCTTGAGCACGAAGGGATGGCAGCGGATGGCGCCCTGGCCGAAGATCATCAAGTTGCGCGAGAGGATGTTCGCCCCTTCCACCGTAATGAAGATCGGCGCGCCTTGCCAGTTGCGGCCCAGGTAGTTGTTCGGGCCCAGGATGATGCCTTTGCCGCCGTGCACATCCATGGCGTGGCTGATGCAGGCGCGGCCACGTTCGGTGAGGTGGTACTTGAGGATCGCCGACAGTACCGAAGGTTTTTCCCCCAGGTCGACGGCGTTGGCGGTGAGCATGCGCGCGCTGTCCATCAACCAGGCGTTGCCGCCGATGCGCGCGAGGGCTTCCTGAATGCCTTCGAATGCCGACAGGGGCACGTTGAACTGCTCGCGGACCTGGGCGTACTGGCCGGTCACCAGGCTGGTGAACTTGGCAGCGCCGGTGCCCACGGCCGGCAGGGAAATCGAACGCCCCACCGACAGGCAGTTCATCAGCATCATCCAGCCCTTGCCGAGCATTTCCTGGCCGCCGATCAGGAAGTCCAGGGGGATGAACACGTCCTTGCCGGCGTTGGGGCCGTTCATGAACGCTGCACCCAGTGGCAGATGGCGACGGCCGATTTCCACGCCGGGAGTGTCGGTGGGGATCAGCGCCAGGCTGATGCCCAGGTCTTCCTCATCGCCCAGCAGGTGATCCGGGTCATGGGCCTTGAACGCCAGGCCGAGCAAGGTCGCGACCGGCCCCAGGGTGATATAGCGTTTTTCCCAGTTCAGACGCAGGCCAAGGGTTTCCTTGCCTTCCCATTCCCCTTTGCAGATCACCCCGGTGTCGGGCATCGCACCGGCGTCGGAGCCGGCCAGCGGACCGGTGAGGGCAAAGCACGGGATATCGTCGCCGCGGGCGAGGCGCGGCAGGTAGTGGTTGCGTTGTTCGTCGGTGCCGTAATGCAGCAACAATTCGGCCGGGCCGAGAGAGTTGGGCACCATCACCGTCGATGCCAGGTCACCGCTGCGGGTGGCGAGTTTCATGGCCACCTGGGAGTGGGCATAGGCGGAAAATCCTTTGCCGCCGTATTCCTTGGGGATGATCAGGGCGAAAAAGCCGTGGGTCTTGATGTGCTCCCAGGCAGCAGGTGGCAAGTCCATGGCCTGGCCGATGTCCCAGTCGCTGACCATGGCGCAGAGCTCTTCGGTAGGGCCGTCGATGAAGGCTTGTTCTTCTTCGGTCAGTTGGGCCTTGGGGTAGGCCAGCAACTTTTCCCAGTCGGGGCGACCGCTGAACAGCTCGCCGTCCCACCATACGGTACCGGCGTCGATGGCATCGCGTTCGGTTTCGGACATGGGCGGGAGGACTTTCTGGAACCAGCTGAACAGCGGCTTGGTGAAGTATTGGCGGCGCAGGTCCGGCAACAGCAGGGGCGCGGCGACGGCGGCCAGCAACACCCACAAGACCAGCAACAACGCGCCCGGTGCATGGCTGAAGGCACCCATCGCCAACAGATAAACCGCCACCACGCCCAGGGCGGGCAGGGGAGCGATGCGACGGTGTGCCAGGTAGGCAATGCCAAGCACCAGAACCAGTATCCACAACAACAGCATATTCAATCCTCCGTGAAACCAGGGCGAAACCACCCAGCAGCTTAGTCGGCATCCGAACAAGCGGGTGATCAGGGTGTAACGAGATTTGGCCGAATCGTCGTTATCTCCCTGGCAGACCTGTCGTTAGACTCCAGGCTTGCTTTGGAGATAAAGCTCATGGATACCTACCTGAGTCCCAGCCGCTTCATCGATAGTGACCACCCTGCGGTGGTGGAGTTCGCCGAAAAACATCGCGGTCCCAGTGCGAATTCACGTGACCAGGCAGTCAGTCTTTATTACGCCGTGCGTGAGGCGATTCGCTATAACCCTTACACGTTCAGCCGCGACCCAGGCACCCTGAAAGCCAGCTTTGCCCTGGCTACCGGCGAGAGCTATTGCGTGCCCAAGGCCACTTTGCTCGCGGCCTGCGCCCGGCATTGCGGGATCCCGGCGCGCATTGGCCTGGCGGATGTGCGCAATCATCTGTCGACGCCGCGCCTGATCGCGCTGCTCAAAAGCGATGTGTTCGCCATGCACGGCTACACCGAGTTGTATCTGCACGGGCGGTGGGTCAAGGCAACGCCGGCATTCAACAG
Source organism: Pseudomonas sp. SDO524_S393 (assembly GCF_054071875.1). NCBI lineage: Bacteria > Pseudomonadati > Pseudomonadota > Gammaproteobacteria > Pseudomonadales > Pseudomonadaceae > Pseudomonas > Pseudomonas sp. SDO524_S393. The sequence goes on from NZ_JBSVVZ010000004.1 coordinate 10,647, forward strand.
CCAATTGTGTGAGCTATTCGATGTGCCGCCGCTGGCCTTCGATGGGATCAGTGACAGCGTTTTTCATCCCTTCAATCGCCAGGGGCAGCGCTCCATGGAGTATGTGCTGGAACATGGGCAATTTGCCGACGTGCCGGAGGCATTTTTCTTCGGCCATATTCAGCAGTGCTACCCGCACCTGTTTGCCGAAGGCACACCCACCCTGTTGGGCGACATGCAGAGCGATTTGAGCCGCGCGTGAACCGGCGTATGCTGCTGCGTTCATCACTGCCATGTTCAACCACAAAAAGGCGCGGTCATGTTGAAGATCTGGGGTCGTAAAAATTCGTCGAACGTCAGGAAGGCACTCTGGTGTGCAGAGGAGCTAGGCCTGGAGTATGAGGCCATTGATGCGGGCGGGGCTTTTGGTGTGGTCGACACACCGCAGTACCGCGCAATGAACCCCAATGGCCGGGTGCCGGTGATCGAGGACGGCGACTTTGTGCTGTGGGAATCCAACACTATCGTGCGCTACCTCTGTGCCAAGCATGCGTCGGATTTTTACCCCTCTGATTTCAAGGCGCGGGCCAACGCGGAAAAATGGATGGACTGGACCACGTCCACCCTGGCCGAGCCCTTCAAGATCGTGTTCTGGGGCATTCTGCGCACGCCCGCCGAGAAGCAGAACTGGGACAATATCCACGCGGGCCGCCAGGCTTGCATCGATGTGTTGGCCACGGTGGAGCAGGCGTTGGCGCACCAGCCCTACCTGTCGGGCCAGGCATTCGGCATGGGCGATATCCCCTTGGGCTGCTTCATTTACGCCTGGTTCGAGATGCCGATCGAGCGCCCCGCGATGCCCCATCTGGAGGCCTGGTACCAGCGCTTGCAGCAACGCCCGGCGTACCGCAAAGCGGTGATGACCGCGTTGACTTAATACTGACTATTAATACAGGTGACTGTACTTGTGCGGCGCGGGCAAGCACCATGCTTGTCATGCGCCGCCGTTGAACTACGTGCGCTGCGCCCTCATCTACTCTTTCTATTCCCTTCTTTGGTGCGTAATCCGATATGAGTTCCGCTCTGTCCATCCGGCAGCTAACCAAAACCTACGGCAACGGTTTCCAGGCCCTGAGTGGTATCGATCTGGACGTGGCCGAAGGTGACTTCTTCGCCTTGCTCGGCCCCAACGGTGCCGGCAAATCCACCACCATCGGTATTCTCTCGACCCTGGTCAACAAGACCAGCGGCACGGTGAATATCTTTGGCAACGACCTGGACAAATCCCCGGCGGCGCTCAAGCGTTCCATCGGTGTGGTGCCCCAGGAGTTCAACTTCAACCAGTTCGAAAAGACCTTCGACATCGTCGTGACCCAGGCCGGCTACTACGGCATCCCGGCAAAAGTTGCCAAGGAGCGCGCCGAGCAGTACCTGACCCAGCTGGGCCTGTGGGACAAGCGTGATGTGCCGTCGCGTTCGCTGTCCGGCGGCATGAAGCGTCGCCTGATGATCGCCCGCGCACTGGTGCATGAGCCACGCTTGCTGATTCTCGATGAACCCACCGCCGGCGTGGATATCGAGCTGCGCCGTTCGATGTGGACCTTTCTCACCGAGCTGAACCAGAAAGGCATCACCATCATCCTCACCACCCATTACCTGGAAGAGGCTGAGCAGCTGTGCCGCAACATCGGCATCATCGACCACGGCACCATCGTCGAGAACACCAGCATGCGCAACCTGCTGGGTCAGTTGCATGTGGAAACCTTTGTGCTGGACCTCAAAGGCAACCTGTCGGCGCCGCCGCAGTTGCTCGGCTACCCGAGCCGCCTGGTGGACAGCCACACCCTGGAAGTTCAGGTGGACAAAGCCATGGGCATCACTGCGTTGTTCGGCCAGTTGGCGACACAGAACATCGAAGTGTTGAGCCTGCGTAACAAAACCAATCGCCTTGAGGAGTTGTTCGTGTCCCTGGTGGAAAAAAATCTGGCGAAGGTGGCGTTATGAGTTCCGAACTGCGCCCCAACCTCGTCGCGCTGCAAACCATCGTTTACCGTGAAGTGAAGCGCTTTACCCGGATCTGGCCACAGACCCTGCTGCCGCCGGCGATCACCATGGTCCTGTACTTCGTGATCTTCGGTAACCTGATTGGCCGGCAGATCGGCGACATGGGTGGCTTCACCTACATGGAGTACATCGTGCCGGGCCTGATCATGATGTCGGTGATCACCAACTCCTACGGCAACGTGGTCTCCAGTTTCTTCGGCAGCAAGTTCCAGCGCTCCATCGAAGAACTGATGGTCTCGCCGGTGTCGCCCCACACCATTCTGATCGGCTACACCCTGGGCGGTGTGCTGCGCGGCTTGATGGTGGGGGTGATCGTGACCCTGCTGTCGCTGTTCTTCACCCACCTGCAGGTGCATCACCTCGGGGTCACGATTCTGGTGGTGGTACTGACGGCGACGATCTTCTCGCTGCTGGGTTTTATCAACGCTGTGTTTGCGCGCAACTTCGACGATATCTCGATCATCCCGACGTTTGTGCTGACGCCGCTGACCTACCTGGGCGGGGTGTTCTACTCCATCACCTTGCTGCCGGCGTTCTGGCAGACCGTGTCGCTGGCCAACCCGGTGCTGCACATGGTCAATGCGTTCCGCTACGGGATTCTGGGCGTGTCGGACATCAAGATCAGCGTGGCGATCACCTTTATGATCCTGGCCACCGTGGTGCTGTACTTCGGCTGCGCGCGGTTGCTGGTGAGCGGGCGCGGGATGCGTACGTGATTGGCTGAGCGAATGCGCCAAGACATGTGGGAGCGGGCTTGCTCGCGAATGCGGTGTATCAGTCAGCACATTCTTTTCTGACAAACCCCGTTCGCGAGCAAGCCCGCTCCCACACAAGCCCGCCCCCCCCGTGGGTTTGGGTAGATCGTTATTTTTTCAGTGCCAGCTCGATCAATCCATGCAGTTCTTCAACCGCCAGCGGCGCGGTGGAGAACAGGATACGGAACACGGTCGGCGCGGCCAGCAGGTTGATCAGGTGGTCCACGCTGGGAGCTGCCTGGTCCGGGTAGCGATCCACAATGGTCTGCAATTGCCCACTCAAGATGCTCATGCAGTAGCCCGGGATGGCCTTGCATTGCAGGTCGCGCATCATGTTGCGCCCGGGCTCCGAACTCATTTCATCCAGATACTGCTCGGCCCACGCCACCAGATCACCGCGCAAACTGCCGGTATTGGCCGGCTCGCTTTCCGGGCGCATGCGGGCCAGGGCCACATCGGCGAGCAGCACCGAAAGGTCGCCCCAGCGCCGGTAGATGGTCGACGGCGTGACGCCGGCGTGCGCAGCGATCATGGGGACCGTGACGTTTTCGCGCTCATGGGTTTCCAGCAGTTCACGCACCGCCGAATGCACAGATTCTTGTACCCGGGCACTGCGGCCCCCCGGGCGGAGGCCTTCTTTGATAGCCATGTGGGCGACCTTAACACAAAGAATTTGCTTTAAGCGCATTCTGGTAGCACACTCCGCAAAAGCAAAATATTAGCTTTAGCGGAGCGTGCCCATGTCCAGTGTCATTTCCCAACGGTCCAGCCTGGCGTTTCTGGTAGTCACGGTGTTGACCTTCCTTGCGGCGTCCAGTGCACCGACGCCGCTGTATCAGGTGTATCAAGACCAGTTGCATTTCTCCGCAGCCATGCTGACCGTGATCTTCGGGGTGTACGCGGTGAGCCTGTTGGCGGCCTTGCTGACCGTGGGTTCACTCTCGGATTATCTGGGGCGCAAACCGGTGATTTTTGCCGCCTTGCTGCTGAACATCGCAGCGATGCTGTTGTTTATCTACGCTGACAGCACTGCCCACCTGATCGCTGCCCGGGCCTTGCAGGGTTTTGCGACGGGGATGGCCACCGCTGTGCTCAGCGCCACGCTGCTCGATACCGACCGCGTGCGCGGCCCGATGCTCAATAGCCTGGCGCCGCTGTTGGGCATGGCCAGTGGTGGCCTGGGCAGCGGCTTGCTGGTGGAGTACGCGCCTCGTCCGACCCAACTGATCTACGTCACCATGCTCGTGCTGATGGTGCTGCAGGCGCTGTACGTCTGGCGCCTGTCGGAGACGGTCAGTCGTATTCCGGGGGCCTTGAAGTCGCTGGCGCCGACCCTGCATGTGCCAGAAGCTGCACGCCGGGCGTTGTGGCTGGCGATGCCGCTGAACGTAGCGGTGTGGGCGCTGGGCGGGTTCTTTTCTTCCCTGGCCCCTTCGTTGGTCAAGGCGGCGACGGGGTCGACGTCGCACCTGATCGGTGGTGGCCTGGTGGCCGTGGTCACCTTGAGCGGTGCGGTGATGATCTACAGCCTGCGCAACCGCGCGGCGGACAAGATCATGTGTCTGTCGGCCGTGCTGTTGGCGATGGGCGTGGCCTTGCTGCTGATTGCGGTGCAGAGTGCCAGCCTGTGGCTGTTCTTCGCGGCCAGCGTGGTCGCCGGCTTTGGCTTTGGCGGTGGGTTCATGGGCAGTATTCGTAGCATCGTCGGGCTGGCCTTGCCCCATGAGCGGGCAGGCTTGATGTCGGCGTTCTACGTGCTCAGTTACCTGGCGTTCTGCCTGCCGGCATTGCTGGCGGGTAATCTGAGTCGGGTTTTCGGCCTGATCGTCACGACCGATGGCTATGGCGCGGTGCTGATCGTATTGGCGCTGAGTGCCTTGGCTGGCTTGATGTTGCAGGATTCGGCACGGACCAGCGCCGCAACCTGAGTACCGGCGCCAACTGTTTATATAGGTTAAGTAGATAACAGTTAGAGAAATTACCCGTTATATAGATATTTGATCAGGTTCTATGATGGCTTCACCCTCATGCGAGGAAGAGGATTGCCATCATGACCTGCTCGAATACCATCAGTTACAAACCCTTCAGTCATCTGACCCGTCCCCGGGAAGTGATTCGCCAGTTCACCCCCAACTGGTTCGCCGCGACCATGGGCACCGGGGTGCTGGCCCTGGCGCTGGCGCAACTGCCGATCAACCTGCCCGGTGCGCACAGCGTCGCTGAAGGTTTGTGGTTCTTTACCATCGGCCTGTTCGTGTTGTTCAGCGGGTTGTACGCGGCCCGTTGGATGATGTTTTTCCACGAGGCGCGGCGGATCTTCGGGCATTCCACGGTATCGATGTTCTTCGGCACCATTCCCATGGGGCTCGCGACCATTCTCAACGGCCTGCTGGTATTTGGCTTGCCACGTTGGGGCGGCGGTGTGATTCCGTTGGCCGAGGCGGTGTGGTGGCTGGATGTGGCCATGGCCCTGGCATGCGGCGTGCTGATCCCGTTCATGATGTTTACCCGACAGGAGCACAGCATCGACCAGATGACCGCCGTCTGGTTGTTGCCAGTGGTCGCGGCTGAGGTGGCCGCTGCCAGTGGGGGACTGCTGGCCCCGCATCTGGCCGACGCCCATTCGCAACTGGTGATGCTGGTGACCAGCTACGTGCTGTGGGCGTTTTCGCTGCCGGTGGCGTTCAGCATCCTGACCATCCTCATGTTGCGCATGGCCCTGCATAAACTGCCCCACGCCAACATGGCGGCTTCAAGCTGGTTGGCGCTCGGGCCTATCGGTACCGGTGCCTTGGGCATGCTGTTGCTGGGCGGCGATGCGCCAGCGATCTTCGCCGCCAATGGCTTGCCGGGTGTCGGTGACATGGCCAACGGCCTCGGCCTGGTGGCGGGGATTACCCTCTGGGGCTTCGGCCTGTGGTGGATGCTGATCGCGGTGCTGATCACCCTGCGCTACCTGCGCGCCGGGATCCCGTTCAACCTGGGTTGGTGGGGGTTTACCTTTCCGCTGGGGGTGTATGCGCTGGCGACCTTGAAACTGGCGAACCTGTTGCACCTGATGTTTTTCAGCGTGGTGGGCAGCGTACTTGTGGGCGCGCTGGCGCTGATGTGGCTGGTGGTTGCCAAGCGCACCGTGCAGGGTGCCTATAAAGGTGAGCTTTTTGTTTCACCTTGCATTGCGGGACTAGGGAATAAGTAGCCCGGATTAGGTAAAGTCGTGGCCTGACTCAATAACAGGCCACGCAGGAACACGGACGATGAGCCACCCCTCACAATTCACCTTGCTGCGCACACGGCGTTTCCTGCCGTTTTTCATCACCCAGTTGCTGGGTGCGTTCAACGACAACATCTTCAAGCAGTCGCTGATCCTGGCCATTCTTTACAAACTCACGATCGACGGGGACCGCTCCATCTGGGTCAACCTGTGCGCGTTGCTGTTTATCCTGCCGTTCTTTCTGTTCTCGGCGCTGGCCGGGCAGTTCGGCGAAAAGTTCAACAAGGACGCTTTGATCCGGGCGATCAAGATAGGCGAAATCGTGATCATGGTGGTGGGCGCCACCGGGTTCCTGTTCAACCACCTGGAACTGATGCTGCTGGCGCTGTTTGCCATGGGCACCCACTCGGCGCTGTTCGGGCCGGTGAAGTATTCGATCATGCCCCAGGCCCTTCACGAAGATGAGCTGGTGGGCGGCAACGGCCTGGTGGAGATGGGCACCTTCCTGGCCATTTTGGCCGGGACCATCGGCGCCGGCATCATGATGTCGTCCACCCATTACGCGCCGGTGGTGTCGGTGGCGATTGTCAGCGTGGCCGTGCTGGGTTATCTGGCCAGCCGGGGCATTCCACGGGCAGCGGCCTCCACGCCGCAACTGCGCCTGAACTGGAATATTTTCAGTGAGTCCTGGGCCACCTTGCGCCTGGGCCTGGGACAAACCCCGGCGGTGTCGCGTTCGATTGTGGGCAATTCGTGGTTCTGGTTCGTCGGTGCGATCTACCTGACCCAGATCCCGGCCTACGCGAAGGAATGGTTGTACGGCGACGAAACCGTGGTGACGCTGATCCTCACGGTGTTTTCGGTGGGTATCGCACTGGGCTCGATGCTCTGCGAAAAGCTCTCCGGGCGTAAAGTGGAAATCGGCCTGGTGCCGTTCGGCTCCTTCGGCCTGACCGTGTTCGGCCTGCTGCTGTGGTGGAACTCCGGGGGCTTCCCGCAGAACGTGCAGGCCAACGACTGGCTGGCGGTGCTCGGTGTTGGCCAGGCCTGGTGGGTGCTGCTCGATATCCTCGGTCTGGGCGTGTTTGGCGGCTTCTATATCGTGCCGCTGTACGCGTTGATCCAGTCACGCACCGCCGAGAACGAGCGGGCGCGGGTGATTGCCGCCAACAACATTCTCAACGCGCTGTTCATGGTGGTCTCGGCCATTGTGTCGATCCTGCTGTTGAGCGTGGCCAAGCTGTCGATCCCCGAATTGTTCCTGGTGGTGTCGCTGCTCAACATCGCGGTCAACGCTTATATCTTCAAGATCGTCCCCGAGTTCACCATGCGTTTCATGATCTGGCTGCTCAGCCATTCCATGTACCGCGTGGAACACCGCAACCTGGAGCGCATTCCGGACGAGGGGGCGGCGCTGTTGGTGTGCAACCACGTATCGTTTGTCGATGCGCTGTTGATCGGTGGCGCGGTGCGTCGGCCGATTCGCTTTGTGATGTACTACAAAATCTACCGTTTGCCGGTGCTCAACTTCATCTTCCGCACCGCCGGGGCGATTCCGATTGCCGGGCGTAATGAAGATATCCAGATCTACGAAAAAGCCTTCACGCGGATTGCCCAGTACCTGAAGGAAGGGGAGCTGGTGTGCATCTTCCCGGAAGGCAAGCTGACCGCAGATGGTGAGATGAACGAGTTTCGCGGTGGGGTGACGCGAATTCTGGAGGAGACGTCGGTGCCGGTGATTCCACTGGCGTTGCAGGGGTTGTGGGGGAGTTTCTTCAGCCGTGACCCGAAGAAGGGCTTTTTCCATCGGATCTGGTCACGGGTGGTATTGGTGGCCGGTGAGCCGGTGGATGGGCCGACGCCTGCCAGGCTGCAAGAGGCCGTGGGCGGATTGCGCGGAAACCTCAGGTAGTTTTTGTGTTGGCTGTGCCGGCCTCTTCGCGAGCAAGCCCGCTCCCACATTTGAAATGCATTCCAAATGTGGGAGCGGCGGTTCGACGCTTCGACTTGCTCGCGAAGGCGGTAGTAGCCTAGGTACTGATTTTGAGGCCGATAAGCCCGCAAATGATCAACGCCACACTGACCAGCCGGAACAGTGCCATGGACTCGCCAAACAGGATGATCCCGGCGATCACGGTGCCCACGGCGCCGACGCCGGTCCAGATGGCGTAGGCGGTACCCAGCGGCAATTCCTTCATGGCCAACCCCAGCAGACCGAGGCTGATGGCCATGGCGGCAATCGTCAGGGCGGTGGGTAATGGCTTGCTGAAACCATCGGTGTACTTCAGGCCTACGGCCCAGCCGACTTCAAACAAGCCGGCAAAAAACAGAATGATCCAGGACATGCTGGCTTCCCCTCTACACGGTGGGGTCGTCCCCGGATTGAACGCATGAGAGCGTCGCGAGGTCGTCCCCGCGAAGCCCGGTAGAGTGCCGAATATTGATCGGGTGATCAAGTTTACGGTGTGGTTTCCAGTGCGCGTCGGTCTTCCTTTTCGCTCATGCGGCGGAAGTAGGTCGAGAGCAACGCTCCGGAAATATTGTGCCACACGCTGAATAGCGCGCTCGGCACCGCCGCCAGGGGGGAGAAATGTGCGCTGGCCAGCGCGGCACCCAGTCCGGAATTCTGCATGCCCACTTCCAGGGCCAGTGACTTGCGTTGCGCCAGTGGCAGCTTGAACACACGGCCGGTGAAGTAGCCCAACAGATAGCCGAAGCTGTTATGCAGCATCACCACCGCCATGATCAGCAGGCCCGACTCGGCGATCTTCGCCTGGCTCGCGGCGACCACCGCCGCGACGATAATCACGATGCTCAGCACCGAGACCAGTGGCAATACGTCCACCGCATGACGCACGCGCTCACCGAGCAAGCGTTGTGCAATCACGCCAAGCACGATCGGCAGCAGCACCACTTGCAGGATCGACCAGAACAACTCCATGAACGACACCGGCAGCCATGCCGAGGCCAGCAGCCAGATCAGTGCGGGCGTCAGCAGCGGGGCGAGGAGGGTGGTCACGGCGGCGATCGCCACCGACAGCGCCAGGTCGCCCCGGGCTAGCCAGGTCATCACGTTGGATGACGTGCCGCTTGGGCAGCAGCCGACCAGAATCACCCCGACGGCGATTTCCGGCGGCAGATGAAACGCCTGGCACAGCAGCCATGCCACGCCCGGCATGATCACAAAGTGCGCGACCACCCCCAGGGCCACACGCCACGGATGACGGGCGACTTCGGCGAAGTCGTCGATCTTGAGGGTCAGCCCCATGCCGAACATCACCAAGCCCAGCAACGGTACGATGGCGCTTTTCAAGCCGACGAACCAACCGGGCTCAAGGAACGCGAGCACCGCGAAAATCAGCACCCAGTAGGCGAAGGTATTACCGACGAAGCGGCTCAGGGCGGCAAGTGCGCGCATGGGGAATCCTTGTTATTAGAATGCTTGGGGTGGCACCCCGATCAAATGTGGGAGCTGGCTTGCCTGCGATAGCATCAACCCGATCTGACTGAAGACCGAGTTGCCTGCATCGCGGGCAAGCCCGGCTCCCACACTGTCCGTGCCCATATGAGAACGGTGTTGGCTTAAATGCCTTGCGGAGTCTCTTCACCGCCCAGTGCTTCCACCAGCGCCGGCAGGAAATCGCCGAAGGTCAGCATCATCAGGGTAAAGCTGGCGTCCAACTGGCCCAGAGCTTCGTCGCCGCCGTCCTGTTCGGCCTGGTCTTGCAGCAGGTCTTCGAACTTCAGGCGTTTGACGGTCATTTTGTCGTCAAGCATGAAGGACAGCTTGTCCTGCCAGGCCAGGGACAGTTGGGTCACGACTTTGCCGGTGCTCAGGTGCAGCTGGATTTCTTCGCTGGTCAGGTCCTGGCGTTTGCAGCGCACGATGCCGCCATCTTCGTGGGTATCGCGCAGTTCGCATTCGTCGAGGACAAAGAAGTCGTCGGCGGCTTTCTGGGTGGTGACCCAATCGGTCATCACGGCGGTTGGCGCGGTCTTCACGGTGAGCGGGCGTACCGGCAGGGTGCCGATGACTTCACGCAGGGTGGAGAGCAGGTCTTCAGCGCGCTTGGGGCTCGCCGAGTTGACCAGGATCAGGCCCTGTTTTGGCGCGATGGCGGCGAAGGTCGACGAGCGACGAATGAAGGCGCGGGGCAGGAATGCCTGGATGATTTCATCCTTGATCTGGTCCCGCTCCTTTTTATAGACCTTGCGCATCTGTTCGGCTTCGATCTCTTCGACCTTCTCCTTGACCGCATCGCGCACGACGCTGCCCGGCAGGATGCGTTCTTCCTTGCGTGCGGCGACCAGCAGGAAGTCGCCGCTGACGTGCACCAGCGGCGCGTCTTCGCCTTTACCGAAAGGCGCGACGAAACCATAAGTGGTCAACTCCTGGCTTGCACAAGGGCGCGCCAGTTTGGTGGCCAGTGCCGCTTCCAACGCCTCGGCATCAACAGGCAGATCTTGGGTCAGGCGATAGATAAGCAGGTTCTTGAACCACATGGGGCGAGTCTCTCCTTTATACAAAGGGGGGCATTATTCTCTTGATAGCGCCGCAGGCCAACCCTGGCTAAGCCATTGGAAGCTATCAAAAAAAGATTTAAGAAAGTGCTTGCCAGACCCAAGGTCGCTCCGTAGAATGCGCGCCACACCGAAGCGAAGGGTGATTAGCTCAGCCGGGAGAGCATCTGCCTTACAAGCAGAGGGTCGGCGGTTCGATCCCGTCATCACCCACCATTCGTTTCATGTGTTACGCGCAGCGGTAGTTCAGTCGGTTAGAATACCGGCCTGTCACGCCGGGGGTCGCGGGTTCGAGTCCCGTCCGCTGCGCCACATTTGCTTCCACTAAGGCTCACTGAGCGCTTGGAAGTGCCGGAAATAGCGGCTTTGAGTCGCTTTTTTCGTTTTCTGAATTCCACTGGAATCCATCTCCAGCCACGGTTTTTAAGTACATATGTAAGTACACCGTCGGCACAGCCTTTTACGATACCTCGCCCATCAATTTTCGTATTGGTTCGTCTGCCATTGGGTTGTATTCCCCTCCTTGATGCAAAAGGAGGTGTCTGATGGCTCTGACAGATACAGCGATCAAGCAAGCCAAGCCCGCCAGCAAGCCTTATACGTTAACTGATGGGGATGGCTTATCTCTGCAAGTGCCCCCGACGGGTTCGAAGCGTTGGCATTTCCGTTTCTATTGGCATGACAAACAATTGCGTATTTCCCTCGGCATCTATCCCGACGTGAGTCTAAAGGAGGCTCGTCAGCGGAGAGAGGCTGCACGTGTGCTGGTGGCCAACAATATCGATCCCCGATCGCATCGTCGTGCCGAGAGGCAGAGAGCCTCCCGTGCCGCCAACAACACGTTTGAAGCGGTTGCTGATCGTTGGCATGAGTTCCGAAGTAAAAAGCTGACGAAAAGCAAGAAGGGCAGTGCGGAGCAAGCCAGCAAATACCTAAAGAAGGACATGTTGCCGTGTTTGGGCGATCTTCCGATCGCGGATATTTCTCGTGGCGACGTGCTGGAGCTCATTCGACGAATTGAGCGCAGAGGAGCGCTGGTGTCTGCTCGAAAGGTGCGGACCTGGCTCAACCATATCTTTCGTTTTGCTATGGCGGAAGGGCTTATTAATGTGAACCCAGCAGCAGACCTTGATATCGTTGCCGAGACGCCGAGGCCGATCCGCCATAATCCCTTCCTCCAAGTTAATGAACTTCCAGGATTGCTCAGAGCCGTCACCCACTGTGAGTGTGCGGAAAAGACACGGCTTGGTATTCGTCTATTGCTTCTGACGGGCGTGCGTACAGGAGAGCTGCGGGCGTCGACGCCAGACCAATTCGACTTCGATAGGGGGATCTGGCTAGTGCCGCCGGAGGGGGTGAAGCAGCTCCGAAGTCGTGTGCGAACTCAGGGAAATGAGATTCCGCCTTATGTGATTCCGCTGTCTATTCAAGCAATTACAATCGTGCGGCGGCTGATGCAATTAAGGATGCGCGGCGCACGGTATCTCCTGGTTCACCGATACGAGCCGCAGGAAATGATCAGTGAAAATACCCTTAACACCGCGATTGGTCGGATGGGTTTCAAAGGAAGGCTCACCGGTCATGGCATCAGAGCCACCATCTCGACGGCGCTCAACGAGGTTGGCTTTGTAGAAGAGTGGATTGAGGCGCAGCTTTCCCACGCTGATGCCAACCAAATTCGGGCTGCTTACAATCATGCAGAATACGTCGAGCCGAGACGTAGGATGATGCAATACTGGGCGGACTTATTAGATGCGCTGGAGGTAGGCGTTCCGCTCCCTGAACCTGAAGCTTACATGTCGGAAATCGGACGACATTCAACTGATTGTATGAGCTTGAAGCGCGTAGCTGCTGATTAGCAGTCCGATTCAGGCTATGCGATCAAGGTCAGGGAGGATAGATTTGATAAGGCCAATGATTCACATACTGCGGCTGGTCGCCGATTGGGGAAGAGGGGCTTCGAGAAAGCCAAAGTGTGGAGCACCGGTGAGTGCTACCAATGCGATCAACTGGTGCGACGAAATCGCATACGAATCAAAGGGGAGGTATTTCTCCGTGGGGTTGCTTGGCGCCTGAGACAATCACTCGACTACTAGCGTGCGGCGTTAGGCTTTTCATGGATCCTCCTAATAGTCTGCCGTCAGCTAGAGAGGTGGCATTGCGTTGCTTCTGTAAATATCGTTTTAGTTTGGATGCCGATTGCGTCCCCGCAGGCGGGCGAATCTCTCTTGCGCCGCTTGGCATTTCTCGTGTTGTTGCCACATCATGACGGGAGAGACTCTGTTAATCAGGTCTCCTGTACTGCCCGAACGTAGAGCAAACGGTCCTTGGAGCGACCTAGCACTTCACACCATCGGCTGGTGCGCATTTCAGCATCTATGCTCCCGGGTATGCGAAGTCGTGCTTGGCCGGCCCGTGGAAATCTTCCGCGAAGATCAAGACGGCGGTCAGCGTCCGATGCAACAAAGGCATTGAAGCTCAGTGATATCGCTACCGAAATTGCCCATGTCGAGGAGCTGGTCAAAGCCGGTCAAGCCGAGGCCTACGCCTTCATGACGAACATGAGTGTAGATGCGCCCGTGGCAGCCGCAATGCGTGCTAAATTCCGCGCGATTGGTGTGCGTAAGCCGCACATTCTCGGTCGCTAGTATGTCGTACGTATTATCAGGAGCAGCTCGCGCCTCCGGGCCCTCTTTCCGCAGGTCTACGGCCTAGGCGACCTCACCTCGATCGTAGATGAGCGGCTCAGCGAACAGAGCCGGGCGTTGCTTGACAGCTGAATTCCAAAGCTTCGCACCTATGTTCCTACCTAGGCTCATCGGGATGCGGTTGACGCGAGCTCTGAGCACGGAGTTGTACTGCTACTCGGTAATCCCGGTAGATCCGCGATTGGCGCCATCGTGTCGACCATGGCGTCGGAAAATCCAGACAATACCGTACTTGCTCTAACCGGACCGCGCGACTTTGAGGCCGGTTGGAATCCTAATGATCCAGAGCGCTTCTTCTGGATCGACGATGCCTTCGGCCCCAGTGTGCTGCGCGACGAATATGTGCAGGACTGGACGTCTGCCTTCTCCAAGTTGCGGGCCGCGATCAAGCATGGCAATCGATTTCTTCTAACTTTCCGAAAACATATCTATGAAGCGGCGCGGCGCCAGCTCGGGCAGCGCAACCTTGCCTAATTCGCAGGCCGTAGCGCCGTGGTGGATGACGGCGAGTCGACGTTCGAAGAGAAGACGCAGATTCTCTATAATCATGTAAATTTTGGTGAGCAAAGCCAGAGCTGGCGTTCGAGAATCTAACCGCTGTCGCTACGGTTCGCGATTTTCCCCTCTTGGGTCGCCGCACGTCTTGGCGGCCCAAGCTTCACCTAGGGCCTAGCGCCCAGCGAAAGCTCACTCGTGCGCTTTATGAGGGAGCCGACAGAGCGCTTATTGTTACCGTCAACGCCTTAGATGATCCTGCAGACCGCGCTCATCCTCGTGTATGTCCATCAGGCCTGATTAGATCCTAGCGATCATGATCCTTCGGCCGCACAGGCGGTCGCTGAGCTGACTGGATACACTCTCACTAAGATTCAGGATTGTTTCGCTGAGCTGAAGGGCTTGTTCTTGAAGCTTCCCGGATCAAAATGGACGTTCGCCCATCCGACGATCTCCGATGCCCTAACGGAGGTTCTGCGCCAGAAGCCCCATATGATGGCGGCGCTCATACGAGGCGCGACTATCGACACCATCCTGAGCAGTTACACTTTCGAGGGCTCCCCGCTCATTCGAGATATGCTTGTCATCCAGACAACGCTCTACGAATTGCACCGCAATTGGATGCTGTTCCACTTTCTCTCCTGTCGTTCGAGCGAGGCAGTGGTCGTCAAAGCCGTCGAGCAATTTCCCAATCTACTTCGACGGTCCGACTGGCAATCTGATCTCACTAGCAACGATCCCCGGATCGCCAGCGCCAGGTCCTAGTCCACAAACTGATCGGCTATTCTATCAATGTTACACCTCTTTCAGTAAGGACTATGCCAGGGAGTTGATCATCCATCTTTTCGCGGTAATGGTCGATACGGTGTTGGTGGAGAAAGCTATGACTATCCATGCAAGTCCGTATACCGAGCAGAGAAATACGGACTTCCCATGATCCTCGAGCCGTCTGATTAGGTCTCCAGTAACGGATAATCCGTATACCCTTTCGCGCCGCCCCCGTAGAAGGTTTGCGGGTCGGCTTCGTTCAGCGGTAGCTCATCACGCAGACGCTGTACCAGATCTGGGGTCGCCAGCGCCCAGCGCCCGACAGGTGCCATATCGGCAAGCCCGGCCTCGATGTCGGCTGCCAGGTGTTCGCGGGCGCGGTTCACCCGGTTGACCAGCAGTACGCCTGGCCATGCCTGGCGCAGCGTCTTGAGTAGGACGTCATCCCCGTTGTGGGCTAGGTGCAGGTACGCCAGGTTGCGTTGTGCCAACTCGGCAACCAGCGTACGATATAGCTCGGCGTGCTCCGGCCCTTCTGCGATACCACCCAGTGCTGAACCCGGCGATAGACGAATTCCCGTACGCTCGGCGCCGATCTCGGCCACCACGGCATCAATCACTTCGAGCGCGAAGCGCAGGCGTCGCAGGATCGAGCCGCCGTAGGCGTCGTCCCGCTGGTTGGCATTGACAGCCAGGAACTGCTGGATCAGGTAACCATTGGCGCCGTGTATCTCTACGCCGTCAGCACCCGCTTCGATGGCACGGGCTGCAGCCTGACGGAAATCGCTCACAGTAGAACGAATGTCCTGCTCACTCATGGCGCGCGGCGCTGGCACTTGCTGCATGCCCTGGGGTGTAAAGATCTGCGCGTCTGGAGCGATCGCCGATGGCGCCAGAGCCTGACGGCCGTGGGCGGTGTTGGATGGATGTGACATGCGGCCGGCATGCATCAGTTGGATGAACAGATGGCCACCGCCGTCATGCACCGCATCGCTGACCTGACGCCAGCCAGCCACGTGAGCATCGCTGTGCAGCCCCGGGGAGTCGAGAAAGCCCTGGCCATCGGCACTGGGTTGTGTTCCTTCGCTGATCAACAGCCCCAGTGAGGCGCGCTGGCCGTAGTATTCCGCGGCCAACGGGCCTGGAGTGCCGCCGGGAAGCGCACGGCTGCGGGTCAAGGGTGACATGGCCAGGCGATGTGTCAGGTTGAGGTTGCCGAGCTGGATAGGGTCCCAGAGCGAGGTCATAAGGTATCTCCTGCGGATGAGTTGAGGTGAAGCGTACGCGTGAGACACAGATTATTCTGTTCCGTATTCTGTGAGTAGGGTTTAATATTTGGACTTAATGTCTCATAAATGGATCAGTGATGGACCTTTCAGCCTTGGCGGACTTCAACCTCGTTGCAGCCCATGGCGGTTTCGGCAAGGCCAGCCGCCTCAGTGGACGTCCCAAGGCCACGCTTTCGCGGCGTGTCATGGACCTCGAGCTAAGCTTGGGCGTTCGGCTTCTGGAGCGCGGGGCACGGTCTTTGCGCCTGACTGAGGAGGGACAGGTGCTGCACGACCGCACCCAAGGCTTGCTCGACGATATCGTCGAGGCGGGTGAACTTGTGTCGGCAGGGCAGAGCGGTCCACGCGGTCACCTGCGGGTCAGTGCCCCGGTACTGTTCTCCCATACCTTGCTTGGGCGCCTGGCTGTAGGTTTTGCCCAACGCTATCCGCAAGTACGCTTGGATATCACCGCCGAAGACCGCAATGTCGATCTGGTCGAGGAAGGTTACGACGTAGTGATCCGCGTCAATCCCAGGGCGGACGCACTGCTGGTGGGGCGCTGTTTTGCCCGCGATGACATGCTGCTCGTGGCGCCGGCAGCTTTGCCTCGACCCACCGCATATAGCAGCGGCGAGATTGCCGAGGTACCGGTCGTGGCGTTGGCCAACCGGTTCGATAACGGGCCCTGGTACTACCAGGACGGTGACGCACTAGGCGCGGTGATGCCTAATGTGCGCCTGCGCCTGTCATCGTTGATCATGATCCGGGATGCAGTGCTCGCCGGCGCGGGGGCCGCGTTGATCCCTCGATCCTTGTTGCTGCGCGATGAGCAATTGGCGAAGCTGTCGATCTGGGGGCGCATGCCCGACAGGCCGATCGAGCTATGGGCCCTGCATGCCTCGCGTCGGCTGGTTAGTCGCAAAGTCTCGGCGTTCACCGATTACCTGTGCGAAGCCTTCCCCGATCAGACGCTCAGTCACGGATTCTCAGTCGATTGACCTGTCGCCCGCAAGAAACGCCAGCAGATCGCGGAGCACGGCGTCCTTTTGCTCGATCATCAGGTAATGGCCGGCTTCGGGATATTCGAGGTACTGCGAATGCCCGATCATCTGCGCTGCCAGCCGGCCGGTAGTCGCAGGTGGGGCGCTCTCATCGCGGGCGCCATGCAGGATCAAGGTCGGCACCTTGATTCCAGCCAAGTCCTGGCGAAAATCGGTGGCGTACCAGGCTTGGGCGCAGGCTGCGATAGCGTGCTCAGAGGACTGGTAAGTCTGGGCCAGATACCAGTTGCGCAGCCCCGGCTCCGAGAACGAGGCCCGCGCATAGTCCCCAAAGAAGCGCTGTCGATCCTGACGCAACGCCTGCATCAAACCGTCGAAGGCTGCCGGCGGCATGCCGTCGGGGTTGCCTGGGGAACTGGCCAGTTGCGGTGTCACCCCAGCCAGCAGCACGATCGCTGCGATGCGGCGGTCGCCGTGACGGGTCAGGTAGCGTGCCACTTCGCCGGCCCCCATCGAATACCCCACCAGCGTGACATCTTGCAGGTCCAAGTGCTCAATCAGTTGCGCGAGGTCGTCGCTGAGTGTGTTGTAGTCGTAGCCGCTCCAAGGCTGGTCGGAGCGTCCGAAACCGCGGCGGTCATAACTGATTACGCGGTAACCGGACTCGGCCAGGCGGGTGGCATGGTGATCCCAACTGGCAGACGACATCGGCCAGCCATGGATCAGCACCACGGGGCGGCCGTGGCCCCAGTCATTGTAGTGCAGGGAAACGGTGTCCGAGGTCAGCAGCATAGGCATGAGAGTTGAATCCGAGCAGGGAAGGAGCGGATATTCTCGCTGGGGCGACGAGAGAAGAATAGCACCGAAATCGGGACGCGCTGTTCCGGATCATGGACACCAGTGCATCCCTGAAACATGACTTATCATCCGTCCGACACCAGACATTTGAGCAATGGCATGAGGCCATGGATCGCACCGGCCCTGTTGGCCAAGCTCGCGGGTTGCTCCGACAGCCCCTCGGAGCTGCGTCCTGCGCGCCAGCAGAGCGATGCGTGCTGGACCTACAGATCGTTGATGACCGCGCCCATGGCGCCGGATGCCATGGCGCTGTTGCGTGAGGCTTGCGGAAAGTCAGAGGCAGGCTGAGACTCAGCGCGCCTGGGTTAATGTCAGAAAATAGCCGTAGAGTCCGCATACCAAACTCCCGCGAGCCGTAAGGCAAACCTGGAGTGGCCAGGCGATCACGAAATAGAATGTGCCCGTGCGTTGCGGTGAATGGCTCCAAAGGTCTCGCTCGGTGAATACCATCCGTTGTCGTCGAGTGGTGGCCAGCCTCGCTTACTGTGAGGGGCGCCTTGAAACCGAGGATTTGCGGTATTCTCTAGGGTTTTCTGCAGACTATAGTAACGGAACAGAGCGCTCTCGGATGGTGGAGCTGGGCAGGGAGCAGAGTTTTGCTCAATGGGACAAAAACTAGAGCTCTGCGCCCAAAAAAAAGGCCGGCAGTGCATATTTAGGCCTTATACAACCGGCTCTACTCTTGGAGGTAGACCTGGTCGTTCGCGATCTACTATTACACTCTCGCCGGCATCTTGAGCGGTTCGTAGCGCATGCTGTTACATATAGTCGAAGTGTCTGGTTGTGACGGATCTTCATTTTATGGACTGACGGTGTAACCGTTGATCGAATCGCAATCCTTCAGGTGCACGGTGCAATGTCTAAGAAACTCGCGTGTCGGCGTCGCGCCACTAGAGAAGGCAGGGTAATACGAACCGTTGACCTCGATCCTTTTCACAGTCCCTACAGAAATTACTCGCTGCAGGCCCTTGGGGTGAACTGCCTGCGGCAGGGTGCTTAGCTTCAGCCCTCATCTCGCTGAGGCGTTGAGCTTCGTTCAGTTCTCTTTCCATAGAAGTGTCTGTTTCTCAGATGATTCAAGGTCAGGAAAACGCGGTAAGTTCGCCCAACAGTAGGTAATGGATGGCGTTCCCATCAAGTAGGGGGTCCACCCCGTTAACAACAACACTTCGAGTAAGCTCAGATCGAGCCGAAGGAGTGTTCGTGTCCAAAGTATGAAACACAGTCCCGACTCCAAATGGAAGGCTATCGATACGGCCTGTCGCTCAGAGGCCTACTGCCGCCAGGCAGCCTGAGAAGCCGGCCAAGCTCCGAGCCTGCTGAATCGCTGGGATACTTCATCCTTTTTGTGGAGGTGCTCCCAATTACGCACCTTTGGACGAGCATGTTAAAAATGCGAACATAATTATCAAACCTTGTCTTCGAGGAGGCCTGGGGTGATAGCTTTGAAAATACCGACTCGGGAATATGAGAAACGCTCCCGTAGTCCGTGGCTTTCATCAACTTATCGGGTGTGACTGCGATATCGGGCTCAGCAATGCCATCAAATTTGTTTCGTCCAAAAATAACAGTGTCAGATCCACAAGGCGCTCGGTCCTGATGTTTTTCTTAAAATACGACCCACTCATCAGTAGAAGGCATTGTTGGACTAGGGTGAATAGTTGTTTCCTGCACGGTACCCCATGAAATGACTACCACCCAGTTATTACAGCTCTCTAATACCCGACTAACAGTTTTCAAGGGGGCTTTGGTTGGTTTTACAAACCGTCCCAAGCCTGTGTGAGCCAAAATCGTAACCGTGTCAGGTGCGCTCGAAAAAGTGATGTTAACTTTGCTTCATAATTTCGTTCAAGATAAAGTGTTTTTATCTCGCCGGTGTGGGTTCCATCAGAGTTATATATGACATTATGAAGAGTCGCAACAAGACGTATCTTGCCTGCCTCCTAAAGTAGATCAGAAAGCGATTCGGCCGATAAAGACATTGTCCCATCAGCGCGGTGAATGCCACTTGGAGTGTGCTCCTTTGCACTGAGTTAGACTGAGTCTTCAGCGATTATATTGAGACTAATTCTGTGTGAATTGTAAACTCACTAACTCCAAAAAGTGAACCTGGGTATGTAAGATATTGCTATCTTTAAGTGTTGGGTAGCATAACGGTCCATCGGGTTAAATCGGGTGATTATGAGGTTTAGTCACTCTTGATAATTTTCACGTAATTCAAGATGTTTTTTAGCGTACGTGGCGTCGGCCAATGAATAGTAATAGAGTCCGTATTTTGGTCTGGTATAATGGTTAGTTCCAAATGTATCTACTTTGGAGTCGGCTTAGTAACTTTCGAAGCTGTCCCGTTTTTGTAGCAATGGGAATGGCATGACGACGGAGCGAGCAATGCGGGTCGTCATGTATTTGCTTACCAGGTTCCGTAAAGTTGTACTCTGAAAAGAACAGTTTGAAATGTGAAAGTGAGAGTCGGCTAGATCTAAAGTGGTTGGTGGTGGAGTGGTGCTGTTGTTTGTCTTAGACGAGCAGCTACCCGTTACTGTTATCAGGAGAATTAGTAGGGCTCGTTTTGTTGTTTTGTTATATTCATTGCGAGCTTGTTGTAGTGCGCTTTAGGTTGTGTGGGAATTTACCTATGATTTAATTTTGTTGTCGGTGTATTTTCTGACTTGCATGTTGATTTATTTGATTTATTTGATTTATTTGATTTTTTTGTTTTTGGCTCTATTTTTTGGAAGATTAATGCGGGTGTTTGAATTTGTCTTGTATCTGGTAAGTGTATCTTTAGATTGTTTTTATTGGCGTGGCTGTATGGTTTCTGGCGGTGAGTCTTGCCGTTTTTCTGGCTCAAACTAGGCAGTGACAGCAGTAGCGACACTGTTACCTACAACACTGGTAGCTGTCCGCCCGATGTCCAAAAATTGCTCCACACCAAGGATGAGCAATAGGTCTGCCTCGGGGGTGTGGAACATAGCTAGACTAGAGGTCGCGACAACGAATGCCGCACGCGCGATATCGGCTATCCCTTCGCTCGTTACCATCAAGGTCAACAGGATCAGGAACTGCTGCATTATACTCAGTTCAATGTTATAAGCTTGGGCGATAAAGAGTATTGCAAACGCCTGGTACATCATCGAGCCGTCAGGGTTGAATGAGTAACCCACGGACAACACAAAGCTGGAAACCCGCTTTGGATTTCCAAACTTTTCAAGTGTCTCCATAGTCTTTGGATAGGCCGATTCGCTGCTCGCAGTGGAGAACGCCTGCAGCATTGGCTGCGAATGAGATTTGCTAGTTTGAAGATTGAATTGCCGAGGAAGAAATAGCCCGCGACAAAAGTGAGAAAGGCACAGTGCGGAAATTCCCAATTAGAACTGCGCGATAAGTTTTCCGTAGTCCATAACAGCGAGGCGCCTTCAGTCGACAATGCTGATGCGATCGTCGCAAACACCCCAAAATAGCGCGAAACTCATGGTATAGCTCAGTGAGTTTTGGCATGATTTTGGCCAGTTCGTCAATGCAATCTGCCACCTCCGAATGGCTCGCACGTTTGAGGGCCACGGTGGCGAAACCAAAGAAAATTGAAAACACTACGATCTGAGAAATTTCGTTGTTAGCTAGTGACCCGGCAAAGTTGCGAGGGAACACATGACTGATAAAAACCTTGATGCTCAGGTCGCTCCCTGCAACGGATGTAGCACTGCCAGCCTCAGAAATAGCAGACAGATTGAGTTCGGCCCCTGGCTGGAAAAAGTTGGCCTGAATTATGCTTGTCAGAATTGAAGAAAAAGAGGCGATAATGAACCACACCATCGCGCGCGCCCACTCGTTCCACTGAGCGTGAAGTGCCCATGCTGGCCATTCCGCCAACCAAAGTTGCAAATACAAACGGGCCGATGATCATCTTGATCATCCGCAAGAATGATATCAGTAATGAGGGAGAAATAAGAGGCGATTTCTTTAGCTGGGTCTGGGCTATTAGCCAAAAAATGACATGCGCATCCCACAACTACTCCCGAAATTATCCCATATGCAATGCGGCGTGGAAGTTTATTTTTGTTCATCGCGCTATATCATGTATTTGAAATTTGTGGCTTGTGGAAAATATCAAGGGTAGGATTTTATTATCGGTGGCTGTTAGTGGGTGATGGACTTTTTATGCGGCGTGCTACCTCTTGTGGAAGTGCGCTCACAAATCTTAACTCATCTAAAGCTACTGTCCATATTATTACTTGAAATGTCGTCATCAGTAATTATATGGCGCACTGAATTGGATGGTGTAATCGCACTCTTGGAGAAAGGCGTATGATAGTTACCGGTTTTTCAGCTGGATTCTGACTAAATATGATAGCGCATCCAGTTTTGCTATATAGTCTTCGCGAGCTTTGACAATCGCATCCATAAGTTCGCTATGCTGGGCACTCGACAATTGTGCGGCCTTATTATCGGCAGCTCTAATCCGCTTGATCAAGTTCTCATAAGAAGCGTCAATAGATTTTAGGTGTGAAACTAGCGGTGTCGCATCTATGATTTGCATGAAGAGTTTGCCTCAGTTGAGTAAAAGTTGTATTATCCTAGGGGAGGGCGTCATCCCGCACGCACAGCAAGGGCCTTATTAAGTTATGGGCTTTTAAGTGTTTTGGCAAAATAGGCTTATAAGTTTTGGAGGTAATGTAATTTATTTTTTCGTGTGACATTATTACTGTGTAATGGGTAGCATAGCTTCAGAAGTAATTCCTGTGAATCGATTGCTCTTGGGGGCGCGAAAGTGGAAGTGCGTAAACCAGATGGTGTGTGTTTTATAGGGTCTGGGGTGCTGAGCGGAATGTTTGGTAATGAGATACTTGAATAGGGAATGATAACTCACGAAAAGTTAATTGTTATAACGCCTTTCTGCGGGGAGAACATCGCTGCTCCCGCTTAATAAAATTACTTCCTGCATGGTTGCGTTGCTATCGAAACGTCTTCCCCTTCAAAGTAAGAAAGGATGAAGCACGAGTTCCAAACCAAGGATTGCGATGAAGATCAGAAACCATCGCCGGAAAGTCGCTTGATTTATACGCTTCCGAACAGTTGTTCCAACGGACATGCCAATCAATGCGGGAATAACTGCGAAAGTAGACAGCAAGATGTTGTCAAGTTGGAATATTCCGCCGTGAACTAAGCCCGCTGTGAGTGCAACTGTAGATACAGTGAACGATAGTCCTAATGCCTGGATTAGTTCATCTTTGGAAAAACCAAGGGCTTGGAGATAAGGAACTGCGGGAAGTGTGAAAATCCCAGTGCCTCCGTTTATTACTCCAGTGAGCAATCCGACTACAGGCGATAGGGGGCGCTCAATGCGCGCAGGGACCGATAATGGTTTGGCCCACAGACCGTGTATTGCATAGAAAATCAGGGCGGAGCCCAACCCTATGCTTGTATAACTCGTATTGGCATGTGTTAGAAGCCACGAGCCCGCGAGCGTGCCAACCACGATTCCGAGCATCATCAACCAAAGTCTCTTCACCAGGACTAAAAAATCGGGCCCTGTGAATAGCTGCCAAAAATTGGTGACGAATGAGGGAATTACCAAAAGCGAAGCTGCGCTGACCGGCGGCATAATGGCACTAAGGACCCCCATGGCAACAGTTGGCAGGCCCATTCCGGACGCGCCTTTAACGATGCCGGCAAAGAAGAATGTTGCTACGACAATCAGTACATGTGGCGAAAGGTAATCGAACATTTTGACACCCAATTGGATTCTGTTGTGTGTATGTTTAAATAAATTGATGGCAAACTAGCATGTGTTTAAGGTTACAAATATTTAAAAAATCACGCAAAAAAGCATGAAGAATCATTTTTCTGACCGAAACGAAGGGCTATTTCGTAATCCAGTCTATTCTCGCCGCTTTTATGCCACAATTGGGAATTTCCGATTTTAACGTTCGGTAAAACCGAAGGAAGAAAAATGCGCTTTGATTTGACGGATCTGCGGTTGTTCCTGGCCGTGGCTGAACAAGGGAGCCTCACAAAGGGCGCCGAAGCCATGAATTTAGCGATTGCTTCCGTAAGCCAACGCATTTCCGGAATGGAGTCTTTATTGGGTGCACTGCTTTTGGAGCGAAACAGTCGCGGGGTAACAACAACTGCGGCCGGTGATGCCTTGGTCCGCCATGCTCGTCTGATCCTTGCTCAAGTTGACCAGATGCGTGGAGAGCTGCGTAGCTACGGCGCTGGTCTGAAAGGGCGTATTAGGCTCTTGTCGAACACTGCTGGACTGGCTGCTTTCCTGCCGCGTCGACTCAGCAGTTTTTTAGTGGCTCATCCAGACTTGTCTGTTGATCTCTATGAGCGGCCAAGCACAGAAATTGTCCGGGCCATTCTGGAGGGGCGTGCCGATCTAGGCGTCGTAACCTACACCGCGGGTTTGGCATCATTGCAGACACGAATGATTAAACAAGACCAGCTAGTTGTTGCAGTGAGCAAAAAGCATCATCTCTGCAAACGACCTTCGCTTGCTTTTGCAGAGGTTGTGGGTGAGCCTTTTGTCGGCTTGTCCGATGCGGCGTTGGAAGCGTACTTAGAGGAACGTGCAACTCGGTTAGGACTGCAAATTCACTACCGTATTCAACTCAGACGAATCGAGCACATGGCAATGATGGTCGCGTCTGGTATTGGTATCGCTATTTTTTCAAGGGCTTCTGTAGGGGATTTGGAAGGCTTTGCGTTGACGATGGTGCCGCTGCAAGACAGTTGGGCGCTTAGGGAACTCCATCTTTGTGCGCGTGATTTTTCAACGCTCACGCCGCATGCGGGCTTACTCGCACGACATCTCATGGAGCCTAAGGACTGTACCTCTGCACCTTAAAACTAGCATGTGTTGCCGCTGACCGAAAACTGACCCAGGGGGGACAAAATCTGCACTGTTTATGCAACGAACTCTAGGCTCTCATGATACTCAACGGGACTGAGAGCGCCGAGGGGAAATATTGATTATAACAGCGAATGTATGAGTTCAGGGCCTGAATGAACTGCTCGATGCTCGTTGACTGCCAGTTGCGAGGATAGAGCAGCTCTGTTTTCAGCCGGTCAAACAAGCTGCGTTATCAGGTTGGCAGCCGTTGCGCGACATCGAACGAATCAGCTTCGCATCAGCGATGCGGAATAACAAGCCGGGCCAGCGGTAGTGCGCTCCACGATCGGAGTGAGCCACAGGCCGTTTATCGTTGCCCGCCACCATTTCGACGGCAGCGTCTAGCATCGTGCTCACAAGTTCGGCGTCGGGACGCGTGCCGATCGATCAATTGATGGACTTCCCATCGAAGCAGTCGATGACGGGAGGCAGGTACACCTTGTCAGCCGGGATCTGGAACTCTGAGATGTCATTTAGTCTTTTCTCATTCGGAGCAACAGCTGTGGAGTCGCGGTTCGCGAGATTTTCCGACGCGCGAATGATCTCCCCGAGGTAGAAACCGTATCGAGACCGTTTTGCCTTGACGACGGCCAGGCAATCCTGCTTCATCAAGCGCTGCATAACCTTATCTGGCAGACACACCGTTGCCGGTTCAGCGAAGCCCTCATACGCCGGTAGCCATAGCAGCGATGATTATGCACGAAGATTTCTGCCATGGCGCGATGTACTTCAGTGTAGTTTTCCGCGCCCTGCATTCGGGCTCGATGATAGAAATAGGGATTTCGGGCTAAGCAGCTCAGAAAAGGAGTGTGTCTGCCTCAGTACATCAGCCATCAATGTCTTCTCCCGGTTGGTCAGGATTTTCTGGTCGACCCCCGTGTCTTTTTTATGAGTTTATTCGCCCTCATCAACAGGTCGTGTTCAAGTCACAGCCGCGCAAGTCGAGCCTGAGAGATTCGAGTTGTCGTTATAATTCCTCCGGTCCGGTGAGGATGGAGATTCTAGTCGGCGCTTCATGGATGCAGATACGTCTGGGCCGAGTCGTTGGTTTTTTTCGGTTGTACAAGGTCGGCCTACATACGCATAGTTTTTCAGCCAGGGCTTTCGCACTTTCTTTTCGCGTGCACAGCGCGATAACCGCCGCTTGCTTCATCGTTGGCGGGCGAGTCAACCCGTCAGATCGCCCAACAACACGCATATGTAACTCGGGGGGGCAATTCGTAAATCCGGGCACGCAACGAATCCCGTGCCGGGTAGCCCAGCGCCTGGACTGTAGCGACGATGCTGCAGCTGTGTTCGAGAATGTACTCGACAGCCTGTTCCTTTGGACCAGTAAGTACTTCGACTTCGAGGTTTCGTAGCCACGCGCCAGGTCGAGACATCACTAATACTCTGCATATCAGCTCTTCAAAAAGTTCTTCGCAGAGTAGCCCAACTGAAGAATCGTTACCCCAATGCGTTTTCCCACTTTTATGTAGAGCTCGACCGCTCGAATGGAGTCTCCGTATGAATACATGAGCTACTTCCAAGTAGTCCAAGATTTTCGCTGCATCCCCCTGGCGCAGTTTTCAATCAGCGCCAACAAACAATTCGCACGGCGGTTTTTCGGAATGTTTCAATGTGCTCTGGTAATTCAAGAAAATATGTTCGTTCGGATTGAAGTAAGCATAAATCGAGTGTTGAGATACGGCTGATGTAAGAACGGACTGATCGCCAACGGCGAGGCTACCGAGTGTGAGTTGCGCTCGGCTGATGCGGCCGTCAATTGGCGGGCGGGCCTTAGTAAACTCGAGGTTTATTGCGGCGGCGGTCAACATGGATTCGTTCGCATGCACCTCGGCAAGGCTCTGAACGTTAGCGCCACTCTTTTGTTGCGCTTTTTCTTTCGATACAGCGCCGATGACCAGCTGTTTTGCGCGTAGGTCCTGTTGGCTGGCGAGTGTAATCGAAGCACGAGCACGTGCTAGCTGTGTTCGTGTTCTATACTAACTCGATGCAAAGGGCGTTAATCGGTGACGAAAAACAGGTGACCGTTGTTGACCTCAAAGCCTTCCCGGTAATCTGTCTGAGTGATGTCGCCATTAGCACGAGGGCGAATCTCTACTGTTTCAATAGCAGCTACTCGTCTATTGAAATTATACCAAGTTCTTACCATTTGAAGGGATGCGCTGGTCACCGCGACAGGGAAGGGGGCTTGATCGGGCTTCATACGGCAACCACGGATTAACAATATAGTCGCGAGAACTCCGTTTATGGTTATTAAATTGGCACGAACAGAAGTACATTTCTAATATTTATTCACGAGTAGGCTAGTTTCCAATTTTGGGATTTCTCGTCAGTCGATTGATTGGCGCTAGTTGCTTCTTTTTTTCTTGTTCAGCCTTTTCGCGATCTTTCTCTTCGTGCTTTGCAATTTCCGCCTGTTGTTGAACGAAAAATGCCCTAGTCCTTTCATGAAAGATCTGCAGTGCTTCCGCGCCGTCAGAAGCATAAGCGAAAAAAGGGAGGGTTAAAATTAGCATTGCAACAATCTTTAGAAAATATTTCATGGTGTCTCCTCAGGTTTGATGCGCAATGAAGCGCCAGATAAAATTCAGGTTGGGTATGCACTTGGTGTAGGTTTGTAATCAAGGCTCAATAAGCGAGTACGGGAAACCTCTCCTGAGAGAAAGTGTTAAGTTCAAAGAGGGAAGATGCATTCGAGTAGAAGTTTACGGGGTCTTAGTTCTGGATTTTTGTCTGTACGGTATTAACGCAACGTTATCTCTACTGTGATGTTGGTAAGGTTCATGGTTGTGAGTCAATACTAGCGCGCTGATTGTCGTTATAAGGCTTCTTTTTTGCGTGGATGACGAGCAGCAGCTTTCGTGGAATTCAGCCGTGCTCACGGTATGCCATTAGCGCACATGACTAGGTACAGCGGTTAATTTAGACTGTGTATCTTAGTGCTATTAGCGAGGCGGCCTGATCCAATCGAAGTGTTTTGTACCTATGCCCTCGTTGGGCTTTACGTTAGAAAGATGCACGGCGGTTTCTACGTATGGGCTGGGTGTTCGATCGAGCTGTGGATACGTGTACTTTAGAAAAAAACGATACTCAGATAAACTGGATTGATACGTTTTGTTTTTACGGAAACCCGTACAATGGCATTTGACCGATTGGAAGCGATGCGAGCATTTTGTCGAATCGTTGAAGTGGGCAGTTTCAGTCGCGCTGCTGAGTCGTTGAATCTGGCCAAGACGACGATTTCAGGTCAGGTTCAGGCTCTAGAGAACCTACTTGGTATAAAGTTACTGCATCGGACGACCCGAAAGGTTTCCACGACTGCCGAAGGCGCGGCCTACTACCGCCGCGCTCGAATTGTCCTGGAGGACGTCAGCGAGCTTGAAGCTTCTGTTTCTCGAAATCGCAACGCAATTCGCGGTCATATCAAGATCGAAATGCCGTCCCCAGTAGGTATTTTGTTGATAGCTCCCTCATTACCGGACTTCGCTGCCAGGTTTCCTGAGATACACCTGGAGATCAGTTGCAATGAGCGCGTCATAGATCTTGTAGAGGAGGGCGTGGATTGCGCCATTCGCGTCGGGCGCGTTTCGGATCAAAATCTGATCTCCCGCCCAATCGGAGTGATGCGTTACTGTTTTTGCGCTTCTCCTTCCTATCTGATTCGCGCCCCGAACCTTGATGTCCCCTCCCATCTTGCTGAGCATAAACACCTAGGTTTCAAGTTCCCGGCTACTAATAGGCGGCATCTGCCTACACTTGTGCGCGGAGAAGAGCGTTTCACTCTTGATCACCCTCCAACGGTGTATTTCAACAACGGCGCAGCTGCAGCTGCAGCCGCTGTGGCGGGACTAGGTGTGGCGTTTCTTCCTAGGGCGCAAGCCGATTCACATCTGAGAATAGGAAGTCTGGTCGAAGTGTTGGCTGATTGGCAAATGGCGAGCCTGCCTGTCTCATTGGTATATCCCGCGACCCGTGACCTTTCGGCAAGAGTTCGGGCTTTTGCCGACTGGGCTACTACCTTAATCGCGAAAGATCCTCTGTGGGCTCCGAAATAGTGTTTAAAGCGGGTTAGTGTCCTCACGGTTTGTCTGGATATCGCTCGAGGTGAGTAATATGCTGAATAGAGAGCGGGCAAAAAATATAATCGTTAACACGGACATTTCATGGGGCTGTGCTAATTATCGCCTCTTCTCTGATGGGGGAGGTCCGTCAATGGAGGGGCTTGCTAAGACAGAAGACCTGATGGGTTTGTTGGGGCGATATTTTTAATGTTCAGATAATCGAGGCGTGATATCCACTGGATTTGAAGTGACCAGCCATAAGAATTTAGCCCCATCGTGAGAGGGCTTCGGTCATTTCGCGCAAAGATCCCAAACTGGCACTGATTGTGGGCCCAGAGAGTACATAGTGGAAATTTTAGATCGCCACAGCAGCGAAAAGCGTTCGGTAGCAGATTCTGATCACAAAAAAAATGCACAGCGTGTTGTCTTTGGCGCAGGCTGCATAAGGAAACTGAGAGTTGAAATTGATGCATTGGGGATTACGCGAGTACTGATTCTTTGCACGTCTAATCTGCGAGCACTCGCTGAATTAGTAAAGGTAACAATCGGCTCCGAACAAGTAGCTGGTATTTTTGACCAGCCTACAACGAATATATCTACAGAAAATGTTCGCGAAGCATGTTCTTTGGCAAAGAAATGTGTAGCGAATGGAGTAGTTGCCATAGGGGGCGACGCAGCTATTGATGTCGGTAAATCTATTGCCCTAGAGTTAAATTTACCCACTCTCGCAATTCCAACAACGTACTCTGGATCAGAAATGATTAATGCGTTCGACTTAAATGACAGGGAAACTACAAAAACTATATCAAATAACGAGATTTTGCCTCGTACAGTTTTGTATGATCCAGAGTTGACCGCTGATTTACCTTTAGATTTTAGCATTTCTAGCGCTATTAGCGCAATCGCTCATGGGGCCGAAGGTCTATATTCAAAAAGCCATGATCCAGTAACTAAGTTGATGGCACAAGCTGGTATAAAAGCCCTTGCTCGTGCGATACCTACATTGCGTAGGTACGGCGACGGTATCAGTGAAATGGGCGATATTCTGGCGGCACGCACCAATGCACTTTATGGTGCCTGGTTATGTGGAAGTGTGCGTAATAAAGTTACGATGTCCCTGCATTACCAACTGTGCCAAATACTTTGTCGAGGCTTCAACTTATCTTATGTTGATGTTCACTCAGTGATTGTTCCACATGTGCTAGCCTACAACGAAATCTTCGAGCCAGAGGCCATGGATAACATTGCGAATGCCATCAGCGCGCCGCATGCTCCTCAGGGGATGTACGATTTGGCATTCAGTAACTGTGCCCCTACAGCCTTACGCGATATTGGCATGCGAGAATCGGATCTAATACGCGCGCGGAAACTAGTCATGATGAGTGAGCATGTGAATCTGCGCGGGCTTGAAATAAATGCTTTTAGCGTGCTGCTACGCAATGCCTTTGAGGGACGCCCACCTTGTAGCGTATAGAGCTCAAGCTCTTTCTCAAAGCACGACTCGGTGGTCGCTCACTGTTCAGTTAATGAGTCTGATTTTGTGTCGTTTGGGTTGGGTTTGTCAACTCAAATCACTGTGCCGAAAAGGTGTTTTGGTCGGAAGGTTTTATCTCCTGTAAATCTGGTTGTCACATCTGCCAAGCGACTCTGTTCTTCATTTTCTCGATCTGCAGCTTCCAATCCGCGTGCAATTAACTGGGCCTTGATCGATTTCGCTCAAGCCGCATGCTGAATCGGATGCTTTGACGCCGAAGATCGTTGTTGTGACTCCGAATAAAGCCGTAGCCCAAGTCTGTGTGTTGACCAAACTGGAAAAATCACCCGGCAGCTATTGGAGGCAGATTGCAGACTAAGAATTTTGCTTCTGATCTGAGGTCGACCCCGAGCGGGGGGGCAAGATTGTCGTACGTTATTCTATCAGCTCACTGGTGTCATGTATGCCCCATTGCCCGAGCACCACATCAGCGTTGGTTTAAATACCACGCGCCGACTGCGTTGTGTTTCATAGTTAAAGCATTGTTTTTCGCCACTTCCCGAGTCGTTAACCTCCCCAATCAAAGCTTGAGTCGGAGAAAATCTCTGGTCGGATAGAAACAGTATTACCGGCCACTTATCGACGGGAGGATGCATGATGCATTTGACATACCTGATTGAAAGCTCGGTCGAAGTTTTGTTGTGTTGTAAGCCGTCTGGATGCTGACCTGATACTAGATGCATGCCACGGTTCGGTACCACCCGATTTCGAGAATCTAAATGTGTCTATATCAGCGTGCTGCGCCTTTCCGTGGGCGGTGCTGTGATTCCTCCACAGAGATAGGGAGGGTATAGCAGTTCCTTGATCACGAAGTCGCGTCCTACATTAATGCAAAACGAAAATTGCAGAAATGCAAATTTGAGAGATCACATCTAGTGTATAAATACGGTGGAACGCCATCAAAGGATAGCTGAGTTTTAAGCTCTATGACCTCATGCAATCGTTTGGTTGATTTCATTTATATCCAATAAATCTAAAAAAGAGATATAGCATGAATTTCAGTAGAAGAAATTTTTCGAAAATCATAGGCGTAGGTGCACTTGCTAGCTTCGCAGGTCCCCTTTTTTCTACAACTGCGCTGGGTAAGCCCAGCAGGATCAGCAGCAAAAAACAAATTAAGCGCGGATTATATTTGATAAAAAATGCGGCGGTTATTACGGTTGACCCAGATATCGGAACTCTTCCCAACGCCGATATACTGATTAGAAATGGCATAATCGAACGTGTAGGGCAAAACCTAACAGAAAAAGATGCCGATATTATCGACGCAACGAACATGATAGTAATGCCTGGCTTTGTTAATTCGCACTATCATATGTGGAGCGCTATTGGGAGAAGCTTTACGGCTAGGAAAGAAGGGTTTTCTTACTATCCCGCAAAGTTTGCTACTTCAGCACTTTACACGCCAACTGATTTTTATAACAGTGTTATGTTGGCATCGGTAGAGTTAGTGAATGGGGGAACTACAACGGTACATAACTGGTCCCATAATACTAGGTCGCCCGAACATGCGGATGCAGAGTTACAGGCCCTCGAAAATTCTCACATGAGGGCCAGATACTCATACGGCCATGTTGATCGTCTCGGGCCTGATAAAGTAAACCCTTACAACGATATTGATAGGGTTCAAAGTCAATGGTTCGGCAGGAATGACAAATTTGAAGGGATGGTGCACCTGGGGTTAAATCTAAGAGGTACACTTCAAAGTGACAAGGCAACTTTTTATAAGGAGATGGAGTATGCGAAGCGAGTAGGGCTTCCAGTAGCCATCCATGCACCGCAAGAAACTCCTAACACAGCAGATGCGGTTGAATACGAGCGTCGCGGATACCTCGGGCCGGACTTTTTGATTGCACACTACATATCTGCCAGTAACGACGATCTTGCAGCCATGGCCAGGACCAAAACGCCAATCACGATAGCAACTCATTCGGAGCTCAGGCTGAGCAGCACGGGAGATGCGCGAGCCGTGATTATGAAGATGCGTGAAGCAGGACTTTGTATATCTCTTTCATCCGATGCTACTTCAATCGCTCCGCCGGACATGTTTGAAATGATGCGATTTACATGGAATTTAGGTGTCCCTTGGGTAGGAACGGAAAATTCCGGTGCTAGTAAAATCAGTGTGCATGAAGTAATTCAGATGGCTACACTTAATGGAGCGATTGCGCTCGGATTAGGCGACATGGTTGGTTCTATTAGCGAGGGTAAACGCGCTGATATTATCATGCTTAGATCGAATGATTTAAATATAGCACCAGTCAGCAATTTCGAGACTGCAGTAGTTCAAAGCGCAACAGCCAATAATGTGGATACGGTTATTGTTGACGGTAAAATTGTGAAGCGTGGTGGGCGGCTCATAGGTTACGATGAGACTAGAATAATCAATGACGCTCAGAACTCGGCCCGGCGAATTCGCGCTGCAGCCGGGGAATTACTGGAATCATAAGCTAAATGTTAATATCTCGTATGTCGTTTAAGGCTGAAAATATGCCCATAAAATACTACACAGATATGTCGAACATGCTCTACTATCTAGGTTTATTCACATTCTGAATGTGGGGCATGATGAGTAGTCTTTCACACAGGTTAGGTTGGAACGATCTAAAGCTCGTCATGGCCGTCGCTGAAACAGGAAGTTTAGCGAGGGCTTCGACGAGACTTGCAGTCAATTCTTCGACAGTATTCAGGCGACTACGACAGCTTGAAATTCAGCTGGCAACGCCTCTTTTCCAGCGCCACAGAGGAGGTTATGAGCTCACTGCTGCTGGTATCGCGATTGTGGAGCTTGCTCATCGAATAGATGAGGACATCGACGGTGTGGTGCAAAGTTTGTCTAACCAAAACGCTCACCCTGCAGGCGAGCTTCGCTTGACCACAAATGATACATTACTTTTCCATATATTAATGCCGATGCTCGAGATATTCAAACTACGGAAGCCAAAAATTAAAGTAAAAGTAACAATTGATAATAGCGCTTTAAATTTATCAACTTCCGATTCCGATTTAGCTTTGCGAGCGACTGATGCGCCACCGGAGAACTTAGTGGGGCGCTGCTTAGGGCGTACTGAATGGGCTTTGTACGGACGAGCGCTAGACTACATCAACTCCCACCAGCCGCGAGATACTGAATTATTTCAATGTGACTGGGTTACGCTCTGCGATAACCTTTCCTCACTGCGTTCAGCAAAATTTGTTAAAAAAAATGTGTCGGCTGAACGAATAACTTTTTCGGTTAATTCCGTATTAGCGCTTGCAGACAGCATCGAATCCGGATTTGGTATTGGCTATCTACCGTGTTTTGTCGGTAATGCTAGGGCATCTTTAGTAAAGCTTGATGGTCCACCAACAAACTTTGGGCATGATCTTTGGGTGCTTTATCACCCTAATATGCGAAGATCTACAATTGTGCGAGAATTTGTGGAATTTGTAACTGCTGAGCTTAGAGTCAACTAGCTTCTATAGTGCGTAGCGGGTCTATTATGCTTAATAGTTATTCGCGTATGCTAGAGCGAAGTGAAATTAAGCGTGATCGGAAGATTTTTCGGTTGTATCGGATTAAACTAATTTCGCACCCTGAATTTTTTCGCTGAAAAGATAATCAAGAGTATACTTTCGAACGGGTCGGACCTGTAATTCAAGGAATTTGTCTAGTCCGATCTGGGAACCACCGTCGAAAGATAGTGCCAATGCGTGTGTCGCTGAAAGCTGTGAACTACTTAGATGCCATTTTTTTTCAAACAAATCCGGAACGTTAGCCATACATAGCGCGAGCTCATTAATTGATGGCAAGTAAAAATCATTATGGCCCTCCAATACCAAGCCAGCGCATAACCTAGCAGCTGGATGATTTCCTTGAGCGCTATTAATTAAATAACGCGTATTAGCGAGTCCGTCAAAACGACTAGCAGCTTTTGGCTCATCGATGTCGTAACCACCATAAGCAGATATTTTATTAACTAGAGACCACTGTGTTGGTATAATTAAATGATAATCCAGCTTCCCTATCTCTCCACGTATCACGCCAGCATAAACACCGCCTTGACTTTTCCATAGTTCTCCGATGGCAGGGGGGGTATTCATATTCATTTTATATTTTCCTCTTTAAATAAGTATATGAATCTGGAATTATTAGTATTTGTTAGCAATTTTATCTGTATATTTTTTATAATCTAAGAGTTGTGGAGGATTGTCCGTATGCCTTATGTGGATGCTCAGTGGTGCACTTCGTTAAACTCAATCTTAGTAGTCTTCGGAGTTTAGTATGACACGTTTGTTGACATTGCAGTGATAGGCAGGAAAGCCAGCCTAAATGGTTGGCGATCACAACTCAACAATTATAGATCAGTAAGTTTTTTGTAATGTTGATGGCATCGTTTGATTTGTCGAGTGGTTTTTGTGTCATTCACTGTTCTAGGCCTGTCGCATTGAGTACAAAATCAAATTCTAAAGTGTAATAGGGGGTGTCAGAGTTTCGACCATCGGGCGTTACTCCCGTGCCATGATATTGCCACTCGGCAATGAGGGATGAACGGACACCGAAAACAGCATCAGAGTCTAAGTATTCACCGGATTCGCGAAACACATGCGTCACTAAACGCTCATAACCTTTA
This sequence comes from Pseudomonas sp. SDO524_S393, assembly GCF_054071875.1. NCBI lineage: Bacteria > Pseudomonadati > Pseudomonadota > Gammaproteobacteria > Pseudomonadales > Pseudomonadaceae > Pseudomonas > Pseudomonas sp. SDO524_S393. The sequence continues at coordinate 45,390 of NZ_JBSVVZ010000004.1, forward strand.
GCCGAAATCATAAAATGCAAATGGGCAGGCCTCCAAGGATGACGATTCAGAGCTTTTAACATTACTCCAACTGGACCATCATGCGGAATCGGGTAGGCGTTAGGAACTATGGTCCGAAATCGGTAGGCTCCTTGAGCGTCAGCACGCAATACTGCACGGCCTTGATATTCCGTAAATTCAACGTTTTGTACATCATAGAATCCAAGATCGTCTGCCTGCCAAACCTCTAACTCCGCATAAGGGATTGGCTCGTTATCTAGATTCCGAATCACTCCGCTGACCCACCAAGAAGTACCTGGCATTCCGTTGCTGATATCAGCACCGAGTTCATAGCGGGGGGCGCCAGTGACATGGAAAGGGCCAAATACCGTTGCCTCAGTACAGCCTTCTGGCTTTTTATGATTCTGAGCGACGACTAGCGTGGAGAGACCTAGAGTGTCGGAAAGCAAAATAAATTCTTGCCTTGTGGGGGAGCATATCTTGCCTATCGCAGTGAGAAACTCTATACCTTTAAGCCATTCACCCTCAGTAAGATTAACCTCTCTTGCGAAAGAATGCATGTGCTGAACTAAGCTAGTCATCACTTGATGAAGGCGGTGATCTTCAGTGCTTGCATTACGCGCAAGCACAGCTTGGGTGATGGTTTGTTCATCTAGGTTTCGCATGAGGCCACTCCTACTAATATTTTTGTTAAATTGCTGATTCGTCGTTTCGGTGGGTAAATAATGTTTTATCGGAAAAGCAGTTTGAAAAAGCTCTAATAAATTATAGTGTCCATCACGCAAATAAAATAGTAAAATCGAAATTGTCAATTTCACATCTGAAGCAGCAAGCCGTCTGTAAGGAGTCAAGATATGGATCGACTAACTGAACTCGAAGTACTCGTTCATACTGCAGAACTGGGTACGTTGAGTAAAGCTGCAGAGTTGCTTGATATATCTACAGCGTCAGCTACGCGTCACCTCGCCGCACTGGAAAAACGTTTAAGTGTGAGGCTTATAGAACGGAATACGCGAAGATTATCGCTTACTCCGGCAGGGCATGAGTTTTACAGTCACTGTAAGAGCCTGCTAGGTCAACTTCGTGATGCTGAGGCGTCTCTCACTACTTCGTTAGCTGAGCCAATGGGTACTTTAACAATTACGTCATCAATTTCTTTCGCGATGCTTCATATTTCACCACTGTTGGTTGAATTTAAAAGGGCTTATCCAAAAATAAATGTTAAAATTCTTGGGGAGAATCATTATTGCGATATCATCGATAGTGGTATTGATTTGGCTATAAGGATAAGGGAGTTTGAGATAGACTCAAACATAACTATTCGACGTTTAGCACATACTCGCCGCATACTTGCCGCCTCCCCTGACTACCTAAGAAGTCGAGGTGCTCCTACGGATGTGGAAGATCTGTACAATCACAATATGCTCTTATATAACCATGCACATCAACCTCGGATTTTGAATTTTTCGAAAGAAGGGGTGAGCAAGTCTATAAAGATAGATCCGACTCTAGAAACTAACGATGGCCAGATTGTACGATCCGCGGCAATTTTTGGTGCGGGCATCCTCGTGCAGCCGAAATATATAGTTCATGACGATTTAATAGCAGGACGTTTAATTCCGGTGCTGGACGACTGGAGTCTTCCCACGTTGACTATAAATATAGCCTTTCAAGAGCGGCGTTATATGCCTGCAAAAACGAGGTTGTTTATTGAGTTTCTGGCAAATAGATTTCAAAAAGAACGCTACGAGCGTTATTGGATGCGCTGAGTGAAGATCGGCTCTCTCTCGCCGCTAAAATTTGCAATTAGGTGGGTTATATTAAATATGGCAATGGGTATGAGCGTGTGTCCATCGCCATAAAGTCTAAAAAAGTATCATAATGTGGCTCGGGAGTTGTTTATGATATGAATGGCATTCGGATAGTTGGCGTAGGTTGGTATGAAAGGAACCTCCACTCTTCAGCTATATATACCCATACAGTCAGTGTTTTATTTTTTAGAGTTTTCTTTTCACCCCCTACAATTATCTCTCCATTCATTTCTCCGCGAACCAATACTATATTGTTTAGGATGGTAAAAGAATCAATTGGATGTTCGATTTTTTTGTATACATAGAAGCCTGTGTTAATTTTTTGAAGGTATTCTTCTAAAGTGTCTACTCCGCCAGAAGAATGAGCGTAGGAAAGTTTTGGATGTGCAAGTTTGGCGAGCTCCTCAAGATTTTTGTTCATTACTGCATCATAGCGCTTGTTTTCCAAAGCGCGAATAGTTGACTCGATTTGTTCAGTAGTGTTCATGATAATCCTCAAATCTTAAGTTTGTGGTAAGGGAAGGGGGGCAGGGTTGATGTGTTGACTCAAAAAATATGAAGTATCCAATTTTTAATTTGAAAGCTGATTGTGATGTGATCTCTTTTACGTGCGTTGTGTTTCGTGCTCTAGGCTTTTAAGTGTATAGCTTTTAAGCGTTGCGTGTAATTAAGGGCGACTTTGGTGTCCACAGAATTTCATGAGTTGAAGAGGGTAAGTCAGTCAGATGTTTGTGGTACTATCGCCCTTAAGTGTCGCGTGTTAGGGATGTTTTCGCGGCATATTATGAATTTAAAGAGGACTCGATATGAGTGAAAAAAGCGTCCATTATGTTTTGTAAAAAGGACTTGATGTTTTCATTCAGGATTCCGTTTTCATCGAAGAAACTACCTGCATTACCTAGATAGGCCTCGGGTTGCTGCATACATAGTAGGTTAAGAAAAACGAAGCACTGGCGAAGATGATGATTCGCTCCGAACCCACCGATTTGACCAGGCGAAGTAGTAATGATGGCAGCGGGTTTTGCGGCACCCCACGCACTTTTGCCGTAAGGCCGTGATCCTACATCAATAGCGTTTTTTAACGCTCCTGGTATTGATCGATTATATTCCGGCGTTATGAACAAGAAGCCATCAGCGTTATACAGTGCATTTCGAAATGATGTGTAAGAGGGTGGTGGAATATCTCCATCTAAATCTTGGTTGTAGAGTGGCAGGTCTCCGATTTCCACGATGTTGAGGGTCAGTTTTCCGGCTGTCAGTTCATTAAGTGCGGTAGCAATCTTTCGATTAGTAGAGTCTCTTCTTAAGCTTCCAATTAAAATCGCGATAGAATAAATACGGCTCATTTTGTATTACCTTTTTCGGTGGTTGAAGCACTAGTTTTGGGTGAGAATTCTACGCTGAGTATTTCGAATTATTCTTGATGTTTTATGTTCGTCATCATGTAGTAGGAGAGGGTGCGTTACCTTCAAATGCGTCGCGGAGTAGCCGGTGTATTGGTTCGGCTTCGAGGCGGCGTGGATTCGGATATTGATTACTCAGAACTAGCTCGCAAGCCAGTGAAAGATTTGATTCATGCATGCCAATATCCCGAAGTGATGTTGGCGCGCCGTTTTTTGAAGCTAAATCGTATATTCCGGCAGGGGCACTTTCGGTGCCGATGGCCCGTGCGATAATTTCCATCGCCTCTGGCGCGGCTTCTGCGTTATAGGCGAGTGCGTGTGGCAGAATGACGGAATGAACTTCAGCATGTGGTAAGTTAAAACTGCCACCGAGGGTATGACACAGTTTGTGGTGGAGGGCCATTGTCACACTGCCGAGTACACCCCCGCATAACCAAGCCCCATAGAGTGCATCGGAACGTGCAACTCTCATTTCACCAGTGCTGCAGAAGTTGCCATCATTTTTGCGGAATTTGGGAATTGCGCGAGCCAGAGCGGCTATACCCGCTTCAGCCATTATATTCGTGACTGGATTTCGATTTTTGGCATACAGACCCTCAGCGCCGTGAGCAATAGCGTTTAAGGCGCTGGTGATGCTAATGTCTATCGGTAACTCTAAAGTCAAATCAGCGTCGTACAAAACGGTCCGAGGTAATACTTTTGGATCTGTGCCAGTTTTTTTTATCCCAGCCTCAGTTATACCGTATATCGCGGTCATTTCCGACCCTGAATACGTTGTGGGAATCGCTACCGTTGGAATGCCTAACTCACGGGCAATGGCTTTTCCCAAACCTATGGTAGAACCGCCACCGATGGTGATTAGACCATCAGCTCCTATTCTTTTCACTAACGCACATGCCTCACGCACTAATTCGAGGGGAACGTGCATTGCCGCGCGGTCAAAGATACCTGCCACCCTTTGGGCTCCGAGGATTACACTCACCATTTCGGCCAGTGGCCTCTGGCGAGGTGTGCTAATGAGTAACGGACGTGTAAACCCTAAAACATCGATTTCTGCGCGGAGTTCGCTTAAGCGTCCAGCACCGAATAGAACACGTTGTGGAAACGTTGCATATGTAAAATTTTCTAATAACGTACTTTCATAGTTTGAGTTACTATTTTTTTTCATCGCTGAATCCTTAGTATTGTTTTGGGGAGCTGAAAGCTCGTTAATTCTTGATCAGCCTGCGGATGATTTGCAAAAAAATTATCGTTTTGAACAGACTAAATAAGTGGACGTTAAATTCGTTTGTGTTCCCATTGACGGTAAACGGACCGGGTTTAGCTGCATTATGGGGTTTCGTAAATTTAATTGATTTATAGAGCTCTTCGGTTTACCAGCTTGGCTTGCTGGGCAAAAAAAACGCGAAAATTGCTCCGGCGCAGTAAAGCGCCGCACATAGGCAAAGTGCCAATGAAAAGCCGATCTGGTTCGAAAGAGAACCCAGCGCAAACGGTGCCAGCGCTGAAATGCCACGACCTATGTTGAAACAAAATCCTGCACCAGTCGTTCTGATATGAATCGGATATAGTGACGCAAAGTAGGAGCCATAAAGCCCTGGGAACACCAGAAAGAAAGCGTAAGTAACTCCTAGCGCCATGAGGGTCGCTCGATCTTCAGCATACGCAAAGAATGGAAGAACCATGGCAGTCGCGAGCAGTGAAAGCACGACTAATAAACGCTTTCCATAACGGTCTGCAAAAAAACCAAAAATCAAATAACCTATGAATGTGGATGCGTTCAATACAAATAAATATCCCGACATTGATTTGAGATCAAAGCCTCGCTCTGCTGCCAAGTAGGTTGGTAACCAAGATGTTACCCCCCAGTACGCGAGGAGTGAAGATGATGCTGATAACGTGGCGAACATTGTCTGGCGCAAAAAATTTCCACTGAAAATCTCAAGTGGCCCAGAAGTGTTTTCAACGGTCGCAGTAACGTCACGCTCGGAAATCCATTTTGGCGATTCTGGTACAAAATAGAAAACATATATGATTGGAATGATCGTAGAAACACCGCAGGTGAAGAACAGTGCTCTCCAGCCGTAATCAGGTAAAATAAGCGCTGAGAGCACTGCGGCAAACCCGGCGCCTAGAGGGAATGAACTCAACACTAACGACGTGGCTCTAGCCTGTTTCTCCTTTGGCCAGGTTTCGGAGATGTAAGCGGACACAATGCTCCAGACACCACCGAGCCCGAGTCCTGCGGCGAACCTTAGCACTAACATTTGTTCCCAGGAGTGAAGCTCTGCCATAATGCAGGTGCATAATCCAAAGAAGGTTAACGATGACAGGAGGGCTCGCCTTCTTCCAAATTTATCTGACATCCATCCGACTGTAACGCTACTTAGGCCTATCCCTAATAAAGTAGCTGTTACTAGCAGCCCCGCGTCTGTCCGCGATATCCCTGTATCGATTATGATTGAAGGTAGCGCAATGGCCAGTATAACTATCTCTAATGCATCGAACATATAGCTCAGAAAGCCTCCGATGAGCACATGGTGCTTAACGCATATCATTGTTGCCTCCTGTAATTTTTGTAAGATACATCATTTGCAATGACTCGCGAGTAGCTCTTTTGCAAGGCGCACCGCAATGTTATTCTTTCTAAACACGCAGAAACAGACAGAGTTCTGGCAAACACCTTTCTACTCAGTGGAATACTGGCATGGACCGTTTTCGCGAAATTGAACTTTTTGTACGCGTGGCAGAGGCAGCAAGCATTAGTCGTGCTGCTGACGTCCTGGGCCTACCGGTATCCAGTGCTAGCCGCCACCTAAGCATGCTTGAGACGCGGCTCGGAGTGCGCCTGGTACATCGCACCACCCGCTCCCTTGCGTTGACAGAGGTCGGTATGGAATTTTATCGTCGTTGCAAGGACGTTTTGTCCGACCTAGGCGAGGCTGAAGCAGTTGCAAAGGATGCGGTTGGTAATCCTCGTGGAACATTAAGAATCACTGCGTCCCTTTCTTTTTGCTTGTTGCATATTGAGCCGCTTTTACCTGAGTTTAATAAAGCCTATCCAGATATTAGTGTCGATATTATCGCAGCTAATCAGTACTTAGACGTTGTGGAAAATAATGTGGATTTGGCAATTCGTACACGTGAATTTGAAGCAGACAGCAATTTGACCATCAGAAAGCTTGCTGTAACAAAACGAGTTCTTGCTGCCTCTCGAGAATATCTCTCTACGTATGGTATGCCTGTTATACCAGAGGATCTAACCAAACATAAAATGTTAATTTACAGTTATGCGAACAATCCCAATGAGTTGCCTTTTGAAAAGGGTAATCAAAAAGTAATCGTGAATGTTAACTCTTCGTTGCGTACGAATGATGGCCAAATAGCCATTAATGCAGCTTTGCATGGAATGGGTATCTTGGCACAGCCAAAATATGCTATTTATGATCATATTGAGAGGGGAGAGCTTATTACATTACTTAATGATTGGGACTTGCCGCGCCTTACTATGAATATCGCCTATCAGACACGGCAGTACCTCCCTAACAAGGTCAGAGTTTTCGTTGATGCCTTAACTGACCACTTTTTGAGGAATGATTTCGAGCGTCGCTGGAGCTAACAGTGAATCTTTTGAGTTTGTGGTTTTAACGATCCTTCTCAACCGTTAAGGCGTAGCGTTGCAATATTTCTGAAGTAATAGGTACTTACCGTGCTCGTGTAAAAAAGGCGCTATTTGTTTAGATCTTATCACTCTTATGCGCTAACAAGTCTTTCAGTGAACGATCAAATTTTTGTAGTGCGCTGATTTGCACCTTCTTTTGCTCATAAATGTCAGAAACGATTTCTTCGGTGCGTTTGTTGCCTGCCCAAATCGGGGAGAGTATTTTTTCATCAATTCCTTTTGCCGTTCCGAGATGATTGTAGCTTCTATCGTAGAAATGTGCCGCTACATTCGCCTTAATCTCGGAGTTTCGAGAGGTGATAAGTTGAAAGCGAAAGTCGACCACTACCAAAATATCGGGTTTCGCTGCTTTTAGGCTCAGCACATCCGGATATTCTTTCACTTGGCCGAACTCCCGTCGAAGAGAGGCCTTCAGCCAGTCTACCGCCAGACGAGGGTCTGACGTTGATATGTATGCGTCACGAATCGACTCTACTAGGAGATTCTTGCCGAAGCCAGTACCCGCGCTGTTATGGTATTGTCGTAGATACGTTAGATTGGTTTGGGTATTTTCGCTAAGTATCACTCCTATAGAAATCTGATCGCCAGTCGGTATGAAGTCTTCTTTAGTGCGGTTCATAGAAATGCCCAGAACATTATCTGGTAGCACAATTGCTGGTGGTGCGACAGGAGTTGAACAACCGGTTAGTACACATATTATGGCTAGTGTGCAGAATGTACCTAGTTTCATTAGGGATCCCCCAAAAAACAGTTATGTACCAACATTTTACTGTGCGTTATTGATTTTTAGATAATGTATCGGTTTTCAAACAAACGTCTTCAATGAATTTTAGACACCGCTAATACCCAGTCTTTGCAGTTAGATTGCACACCTTGATTTCGTAGGCCCGTATTTGGAACTAGGGGAGCTCCGATAAAATCCGCGGTTTCAGCCTAAGCGCGCTAACGCAGAGCGTTATCAATTTGAAGCGTCCGATAGGCTGTACATGGTTATCACCCCACTTTTCGGCGCGATTTGCGCGTTTACCGGCGCCACTACCTGTGCCTAACAGCTGCTTACTTGCCACTCATGGGATGTACGGCGCAATCAACGTGTTAGGTCAATCCGAAAAGTCGCACATTCATATGGCTGACCTGACCCTTCTCCTTACCCCGAACCCGACTTTTGGGCTTTTTCCTAGTTTGCGTATATGTCTCAAGCACCCACTACTACGCTTCGCTTTAGGGGCCAGGCTCCACTCCCTATTTAGAATAGTTACGGTGTCGTCCGTCCTCCCAGATAGCTGCTCGGTCAAATCCTCATCCTGCTTGTCGACTTCCGTATAATCGGCATCGGTATACACAGATTTTTTTACTATACCACAGGTCGGTGATTGGCTTGATGTTAGCTACTGATACCGTTCCCTCATGTTATAAGCAGCATTTTAGGAGCTCTAGGCACTTAGATAAACTGGCCCAATTCGTTTTGTCCTTACGGAAAATCGTACAATGATGCTTGACTGGTCGATCTCAGTGTGTGCTTTCAACCGCATTCATAAAGTAGATAGTTTTAGTGAGGCATCAGCAATCTTTAGATGTAACTAATAGTACCACTTCAGGATAATTATGGTTTCGGTATTTAAGGTTGCTTACTTCGTATGACTTTCAGGGTTTCCCCGCGGCAGAATGTACCGCCATTATTCCTCGCTCGTATGCGCCTCTGATCCATGCTGGCCGCATACCATTAGCGATTTCGTGGCTTTCCATTCTCACGGGCTCTGGCGGGGGGGGGGGGGCGCTACTTCGCATTGATAATAATCCGAGGTCATTTGCATCAGATCGTACTGTGGCTTCCAGTAGGACGGCACATCCTCGATTTAACCGTAGCGCTGGAGCACCTGTATTTCACGAGCACCAAACTCTTCCTCACGCTCGCGCTTCAGGCCTGTGACATGTCCTCGTCACCATCAAGGCTGCCTCTAGGAAAGCTGAAGCCGTTATAGCGCTTGATGAACAGCAACAGGATCTGTTCACCCCGCATCACGATGCTGCGAGATGCATGTCGACGGAATACTCTGTCCTGCTTGGATTTCAGCTGGGGGTAAACAATTTCAGTTATGAGTTGCATGTGGTCTCGTTACGAGAAAATCAGTTAGTCATCGTCAGGGTGGCCGCGGTATTTCCGCAGCCCTGGAAATACTTTGGCCAGTGGAGCTGGCTCAGCGAAGCAGCGATACGGGTACGGTGGATGTACGCAGCATCGTCGTGGTCGTGCTGCCTACCAGAAACTGCCTGATGCGTGAGTGCCCGTACGCCCCCATGACCAAGAGGTCAATGCCGTGCTCTGCCTGATACGCATGCAGTAACGACTCTACTTCGCCTGAGCGGATCTCGGCATGCACCAGCGAGCCAAAAGAGGCAAGTGTGGCTCGTGCTTTCTCCAGCTCGTTCTGATTTTCTTCAGAGTCCGTACCAACCATGACGATATGAATTGGCAGGCCTTCGCACAGCGGGCTTGAAGCAAGCATCTGTACGGTCTTGTGGCCTGTAGCGCTGCCGTCAAATGCCACCATGACCGTTTCAGGTTTCCTGAAGTGGCTGGTTGTAATCAGGATGGGGCGGTGGATAGTTCGGACTACCGCTTCAATCTGGCTGCCAAGACTTTGGGCACTGCGCGTGCTGTCCTCACCGACTCTTCCAATCACCAGTAATCGAATATCGTCTTGGAGATCGCTCAGGCTCTCGACGAGATGGCCATGGCGCTGCTTCAAATCAGGTGACATGGCGCCACAGATGACTGTTCGCTCGCGAGCTTTTTCAAGCATATGCTGCCCATGCTCCAAGGCCAGTTTTGCACGCTGCACATCCAGCGTGGCCAACTCTTCCAGTAGATGTTTTCTGCTACCGAGACCGATATTTCCGCTGAGGTCAGCGGATGCAGGATATTTCTCCTTATCCAGCACATGAAGCAAGGTCAGGGGGGGCGCTGAGTCGTTGCGAGGCCCATGCTGCGTAATCGCAGACCGTCAATGAGGATTGTGAGTTATCAATGCATGCCATTACGTGGGTCATTGTCGTTCTCCTTAGTGGCTCATGAGCTTGTCGATGGCACCGGGTTTGTCATGCACGCTGAAGCGGTCAACGATTGTTGCGCTGGCTTCATTGAGACCGAGCACTTCAACCTCCGCGCCTTCACGGCGGAACTTGATCACGACCTTATCCAGCGCTGCTACGGCGGTGATATCCCAGAAATGCGCCTGTGTGAGATCGATGGTGACTTTGTTGAGCGCTTCCTTGAAGTCAAAAACTTCAGTGAACTTGTCCGCAGAGCTAAAGAACACCTGGCCCACGACGTGGTAAGTCCGATGCGATTCCGTCTCTTCCAGAGTGCTCTTGATATCCAGGTAGTGCCCAACCTTATTGGCGAAGAACAGCGAAGCCAGCAGCACACCTACCAGTACGCCGTAGGCTAGGTTGTGAGTGGCCACGACGACCACGACGGTCGCCACCATGACGAGGTTGGTCGACAGCGGATGCTCTTTCAGATTGCGCAAGGAATCCCAGCTAAAGGTGCCGATGGACACCATAATCATCACAGCCACGAGTGCCGCCATAGGGATTTTGGAGAGCCATTCGCCAAGAAATACCACCATCAGCAGCAGGAAAACGCCGGCACACAATGTCGAGAGACGGGTGCGGCCACCAGACTTCACGTTGATGATCGATTGGCCGATCATGGCGCAACCTGCCATGCCGCCAAGCATGCCGGCAGCGATGTTGGCCACACCCTGGCCTTTGCACTCGCGGTTTTTGTTGCTGGTGGTATCGGTCAGGTCGTCGACGATGGTCGCGGTCATCATTGATTCGAGTAGCCCCACTACTGCCAACGCAGCCGAGTACGGGAAAATGATGCGCAGGGTTTCAAAATTCAGCGGAACTTCAGGCCAGAGGAAGACCGGGAGCGTATCAGGCAGTTGGCCCATGTCACCGACGGTGCGGATATCCAAACCGAGGTAAATGGCGATGGCAGTCAGCGTCAGAATGCACACCAATGGAGAGGGAATCAGCTTGCCGATTTTCGGTACATACGGAAACAGGTAGATGATTCCCAGGCCCGCAGCGGTCATGGCATAGACATGCCAGGTGACATTGGTCAGCTCAGGCAATTGCGCCATAAAAATCAGAATCGCCAATGCGTTTACGAAGCCGGTGACTACCGAGCGTGAAACAAAGCGCATCAACGAGCCAAGCTTCAGGTAGCCGGCAAGGATTTGAAGTACACCACATAGTAGAGTCGCGGCCAGCAGGTACTGGAGTCCATGCTCTTTTACCAGCGTAACCATCAGCAGTGCCATGGCGCCTGTCGCCGCCGAGATCATTCCGGGGCGCCCGCCGACAAAGGCGATGACAGCACAGATACAGAAGGAGGCGTAGAGACTGACTTTGGGATCTACCCCGGCGATGATGGAAAAGGCGATGGCTTCCGGGATCAGCGCGAGTGCGACCACCAGCCCCGCGAGCACGTCGGCACGGACGTTGGAAAACCACGTTTGTCTAAGTTTTTGCAGCATATGAATATCCAAGGCAAAGCATCGCGCACGCCAAGGAAATGGCGAGCGAATCGATACAAATTCAAATTTTGAGGATTTTTTTGCTGTGCGCTTAAGGTGTAAACCAGGCGTACAGCAGTGCGCACCCGCAAGCGAGGCTAGCGGAAGCAGGTTGTTGCGAGGGGGCGTAGCGCTAAGGCGGCGTAGGCTGCCAGTAGATCGTTTGGAGTACAGTCATGCTGATGTTCCTGTAGCTCAAGGGGTATGCGGAGCAAAAGTATACAATGAAGCCATCGTCGATTGCGACCCGCTGGCAGGCTCTGCATGAGCTACGTCAGATACAGGCTTATTCAATGGGTATACCTGCGGGCAAGGCTTTGTTTTCCACCCGTTTTTGTCTGAGCTGGTCTGCGTGCTGAGAGGTGAGTTGGCCAGACGGTTACGTTTCCGCAACGGAATATCTGCGTTCAATGACTTGCCTGACGGCTTCTGCTATGAATTCCGGCATGAATCGTTAAGCGCTCTAAACTTCCTCCTATGCTCAAAGCGTAGGCTAGAAATGTCTATAATGTCGTGGGGACAGTGCAATGAGCTTGCAGCATATCTAAAAAAACCGAGGCGATTCAATTGAAGTTAATGAAGGCCTTATATCAAGTGTAGGCGCACGCGCGGCTAAGGATACGTGGACTGCAGCCCGGAATGGTGTCGACGCACCCGGGCTGCATACAAGTTTACATCAGTGACACTAGCTCTTTTTGACGTTCCAAGACCAACCTCCAGCTATCGAGATGAACAAATTCACTGCAGCAGCTGCATTCCTCGCCTGACTGGAGGTCTGCTCTATTTGTGCGCTGTATAGCTCACGCTGAACATCCAATCGCTCGGATAATTCGATAGCTCCAGCCCGATATTTGTCACCAGCGAGATCCGAGGCCCGTTTCAATTCAACGGCAGCGCTAGTCAAGCGGGCATCTTCATCCTTAATCCGTGAGAAGCCTACGATTGCATTTTCCACGTCCTCAAGAGCCATCAACACGGTTTGTTGGTAATTCGCCAGCCGACCGGCTGCTTCAGCGTCCGCGGCCTCGATTCGACTCTTCACTCGCCCCGCGTCGAGAAACGACCAGTCAATACCAAGCAAGGTTAGGTTGGACTCTGCGGAGTTAGAGTAGAGCGAACTTCCGTTAAAAGCATACGTACCGATAGCGGCTCCTAGGGTAACCCTTGGGAACAGATCGGCAGTGGTTACCCCGATCTGTGCTGTAGCGGCGTGTAGAGTATGTTCGGCCGAAGCGACGTCAGGACGCCTGCGGATGACGTTCGCTGGGGTATCTGCTTTTATTGTCTCAGGCACTGACGGCATAGCAGCCTCACCTGGCAATAACGAATCATACGAAGCAGGACTCATACCAGTCAGAACTGCAAGCCTGTGCTTATCGATGGCGATTTTCACCTCGAACTGTGGAATGCGCGCAAGGGTAGTATCCAACTGAGCCTGCGCTCTAGACAGCTCGTAAGTTGATCCCCGCCCTGCATCCAACCGACCCTTAACGATATCCAAAGTTTGTCGCTGACTTACTGCGTTAGCCTTCGACAGTTCGAGCATCCGTTGGGCCGCACGCAAATCTATATAAGTCGTGGCTACATTGCTTACCACCACGACCTGAATTGCCTTGAGATCACTCGCCTTGGCTTCCACCTCCGATCGCTTCGACTCCAATGACCGCCTTACTCGGCCAAAGAAATCTAGCTCCCAACTAAGTGAGGCTTTGTGGGAGTAAACATCATTACTGCGGGAGGTCCCGTTGGCTTCATCTGAGCTCAGTCGCTGATGCCCCGCATCTGCCGACATTGTGACGGTTGGTATCTGGTCAAACTTGGCGGCGCGTAATAGAGCATTTGCCGCATCAAAGTTCGCTAACGCCGTGCGAAGGTCGTAGTTCTGAGACAAAGCTTGCTCCACCAGTTCAGTCAACTGGGGGTCATTGAATTGCCTCCAGAACTGGTAGTCTGCGGCCTCATCGCGCGAGGCCACGTTCGGACCGCTTATATTTGTAAAGGACTGTGGCAAAGCAGTAGTTTCGGGCCGGGAGAAATCTGGCCCCACGGTGCATCCGGCTAACAACACTAACAGCACTGGGAGTGAGTAGCTTTTGAGATTAACCATGAGTGAGGCTCTCCTTCTCATGTGCCGCCATGCTTGATGGGTGGTCAGGAATAGTTGCACCAAGCTTCCTCATCGCCACATAGAACACTGGGGTCAGGAAAAGGCCGAAAATGGTCACACCCAGCATCCCACCGAAAACAGTTACGCCTGTCGCGTGACGAACTTCACTACCTGCTCCGGCCCCGATTAAGAGCGGTACGGCGCCGGCAATGAACGCGATCGATGTCATGACGATGGGTCGCAAGCGCAGTCGACATGCTTCTAGCGCCGCTTCGATGGTCCCACGTCCCTGCATTTCCAGCTCGCGAGCAAATTCGACGATCAAAATCGCGTTCTTGCACGCCAGCCCCATTAGTACTACTAGGCCGACTTGGACGAAGACGTTGTTATCTCCACCCGCAAGCCAGACGCCTACAAGTGCAGCGAACATACAGACCGGCACAATCAGAATGACTGCTAATGGCAACGTCCAGCTTTCGTATAGTGCAGCCAGCACCAGGAATGCAAGCAATACTGCAATGGGGAACACAATGATGGCTGTGTTGCTCTGGGTTACTTGCTGATAGCTGAGGTCCGTCCACTCTAGGTCGATGCCTCGAGGTAAGGTGCGAGCGGCGATTTCTTCAAGCTTCTTGATAACGTCGCCGGATGACATGACTTTGGGATCTGCATCGCCAATCAAATCAGCTGCGGGGAAACCGTTGAAGCGCATGACCGGGTCGGGCCCAAACGTCGAGGAAATATTAACTACTGCGCTCAGTGGCACCATGCCCCCTTGAGCATTACGAACGCGAAGGTTACCGACGTCTTCAGCGGTTTGTCGGAAGCTGGAGTCGGCCTGAGCAACGACGCGGTAGACCCGTCCAAACATGTTGAAGTCATTTACGTAAACGGATCCCAGATAGGTCTGAAGAGTGTCAAAAATTGCAGGCAGCTCTAAGCCCTGAGCTTGAGCTTTAATGCGATCAACCTTCACCTCCAATTGAGGGATATTGGATTGGTAGGAACTGACTGGGAAAGTCATGCCCGGAGTGCTAGCTACTTCAGCTTGAAATTTATCCAGCGCCTCCTGCAGCGCGGCATACCCTAGGCCACCACGGTCCGTCAGGAACAGCGAATATCCCGAACCATTACCTAAACCCTGGATTGGCGGGGGCAATAGCGCATAGGCGGCACCGTCTTTGATCGCTGCAAACTTTGTGTTCAGTTCCGCGTTGATGTCCTCTGCGCTTCGTGTGCGCTCACTGAAAGGCTTGAGGAGGACATAGGACGTTACCAGGTTCGGCGTTGCAGTATTCTGCAGCGCGTTGGAGCCAACATACGAGTTGGCATAGTCCACTCCATCAACAGTCATAGCGATTGCAGCCATCTCTCGGGCCACAGCGTCAGAGCGAGAGAGCGATGCTCCGGGAGGTAGAGTCGCACCTGCAAAGAGATAAAGCTTGTCCTGATTGGGAATGAAGCCGGTCGGGATTGTGTTGAAGAGCAGTCCAGTCACACCTAATAGTGCGGCGTAAACAACGAAAACTGGTCCTTTGCGCGGAAGCAACCTGGCGATGCTGCTCTCATAACGCTCCGAGCTGTGATTGAAAAATCGATTGAACGGCCGCAGCAGCCAACCCAAAGAAAAATCCATCCATCGGGTCAGCCTATCTTTCGGGCTATCGTGATGGCGCAACAGCTTGGCTGCGAGTGCTGGGGAAAGGGTCAGGGAGTTGACCGTCGATATCACCGTTGAAATTGCGATGGTGACAGCGAACTGCTTGTAGAACTGGCCTGTCACTCCGCTCATGAATGCCATGGGTATGAAGACTGCACACAGAACTAGGCCGATCGCCAGAATCGGACCCGAAACCTCCCGCATAGCTTGGTGCGCGGCTTGTAGCGGCGTCTGGCCAAGCTCGATATTTCGCTCAACGTTTTCGACTACCACGATTGCGTCGTCGACGACGATGCCAATCGCCAAAACCATGCCAAACAGTGTGAGTGTGTTAATTGAGTAGCCGAACAGGTACAAGAAGGCGAAGGTGCCAACGATCGACACAGGCACAGCGATCAATGGAATGATCGAGGCTCGCCACGTTTGCAGGAAGATTACTACTACCAAAACGATCAGGATCATGGCCTCGAACAGCGTGTGCTGTACCGCGCTAATCGAGTCGCGTACGAACAAAGTTGGGTCCCAAACACTCACGTATTTGACCCCCTCTGGGAAGTCTTTCGACAACGCGTCAAGTTTCGAGTAGACCTTGTTGGCGACGTCAATTGCGTTAGCCCCAGGTGTCAAGAATATTCCGACTGCAACCTCTTCATTTTTCCCCCGGAATACTCGCATCGTGTAATCGCCAGAATCCACTTGAATACGTGCGACATCGGAGAGCCGAGAAATCTGGCCATCACGTCCTGATTTCAGGACGATATCGGAAAACTCCTGCTCCGTTTTCAGCCTGCCCTGGACGTTGATGGAAATCAGAAAATCCGTATTTTGTGGAGAAGGTTCAGCACCGAGTTGCCCCGCTGAGACCTGGACGTTCTGCTGGCGAATGGCATTGATCGCGTCTTGAGCAGTGATGCCGCGTGTTGCGAGCTTATTTGGATCAAGCCAGATCCGCATTGCATAATCACCGGAGCCATAAAGCACAACATCGCCAATCCCCGGGATACGAGCCAGCTCATCCTTCACATGTAGGCGGAGATAATTTCGCAGATACAGAGCGTCGTATTTCTCACTGCTGGAATACATGTCCACGTACATTAGCGGTGTCGGAGATTGTTTCTGCGTAGTTATACCGTATTGGCGCACCGATTCGGGCAGACGTGAAAGAGCCTGGCTTACCCTGTTCTGGACGCGCACAGCGGCCGTGTCAGGGTCCACCTTTGAATTGAAGGTGACGACAACCTGCAGCGTGCCATCGGAACTGGCAACCGATTTCAGGTACACCATGTCCTCCACACCATTGATGGCTTCCTCCAGCGGCACCGCCACCGATTCCGCGATCTCTTTGGGGTTAGCACCTGGATATGTCGCCTTGACCACCACGGTCGGCGGAACAACTTCTGGGTATTCGCCAACCGGCAACAGCGGGATTGCTATCAACCCAGCTGCGAAAATAACGATCGACAGGACAATCGCGAAGATTGGCCTGTCAATAAAGAATTTTGAGAAATCCATGGGGCTGGCCTTTGCAGTTTATTTCGAGCTTTCGTTGGCACTAGAAACTTTTATGCCGATATTTTCGGGGCCAAGTATATTGGGAGAGACAGGTGTTCCGGTTGCATAAATCTGTTGAAGGCCGGAAACCACCACTCGATCAGTCTTTTCTAGACCGGAGGTGATAACACGCTTATGCCCAACTAGCTTTCCAAGCTCGACATAGCGCTTCTCGGCTTTATTGTCGTCGCTCAATGTATAGACGTATTTCTTATCTTGATCACTCAAGATCGCTCGCTCGGGCACCAACGCCATCTCTTCAGAGCCGCCAACGGAAAGCTCGACTTTGGCGTAAAGGCCAGGTGTCAATATTCTGTCTGGATTTTTCAAAGTCGCTCGGGCTCGGATAGTACCGGTGGCGGAATCAACTTGATTATCGACAAACGTGAGGTCGCCTTCATACGGGTAGTTCTCATCGCTTGTCAGACCAATGCGCACGCTGGTTGCCTGAGACGCTTTAAGCCGCTTCTGGTAACCCAGGAAGCTCTGCTCATCTGGATCAAAATAAACATAGACAGGGTCTTGAGAAACTACAGACGTTAAAACTGACTGGTCGGCGACCGCCAAATTCCCTACTGTCAGCTGTGCTCGGCTCGTGCGCCCGTTAATAGGCGAACGGACCTCGGTGAACTCAAGATCCAAGGTTGCAGTTGTTACTGCGGCTTCAGCAGCATGCACTTCTGCGACGCCTTGCTCATAGGCTGCAAGCTTCTGCTCAGCTTCTTCCGTGGAAATGGCATTAGTTTTGACGAGCTGTTGAGCTCGATGATTCTGCTGCTTCGCAAAAGCGAGGGAGGCGCGGGACTGCTCCAATCGAGCTTGGGCACTGGCCAATGCGGCTCGATATGGTCGCTGGTCAACGATGAAAAGAAGGTCCCCTTTTTTTACTTCGCTTCCTTCTTGGTACGCGACCTTAGTGATATAACCACTGACGTGAGGGAGGATCGAAACCGTCTCCACAGCTCCAACACGGCCATTAAATTTATCCCATGGTTTTACTTGCTGGACGGTTACACTGACCACATCAACAGCCGGAGAGGCTGCTAGTAGTTTTGATTCAGCTTCTTTATTACAACCACTGATAAGCAGAAAAGTGGCAGCTAAGCTAGTAGCTGCGACTGAGGAGGCACGCACGGAGTTTTCCTTTTTTACATCGATAGGGTGATCAAAAATTTAAAATTACTCAGCAGAGCTTCCTTCACGCTGGCTGCTTGCGCTGCTAGCATTCTTGGTCAATTCTTTAGAAACTTTCAGTTCACGCTTTTCGCGATCCGCCCGAACTTTCGCGTGTTGAGCGAAAGTGGCTTTTTTTTGCTCTTTGAAGCGCTCTGCGGCTTCTGCACCGTCTGATGCGTGTGCAAACACTGGCAGCGCCAAGACAATAACAGCGAATGTTTTAGCAATAATTTGCATAATAACTCAATAAAAATTTTGCTCACAGAAGTACGCAAAATCAAAAAAATTATGTTATAGAAAGTGTTTGATAGCTATTGGTAGGAAGGAAAGTTATCGTGAACTACCAAACACCCTAAATTTTGGAGAGGGTATTACTTCGGCTGCATGGCGAAGCCGACGCCGAAACGGTTCCAAGCGTTGATAGCTGCAATCACAAACGTCAACTCTGACAACTCCTGCTCGTTGAAGTGAGCGGCCACCTCATCGTAAATCTCGTCGGGCGCATGCTTTTCCGCGACAAGGGTGAGTGTTTCGGTCCACAGCAGTGCAGCGCGCTCGCGGGCATCGAAGAAAGGAGTCTCTTTCCAGGCACTCACTGCCATCAGGCGGCGTGTGGTTTCACCTGCTTTCGAAGCATCGGCAGTGTGCATATCGATGCAGTAGGCGCAGCTGTTGATCTGCGAAGCGCGAATCCGAACCAATTCTCGCAACGACGCTGGCAGTATAGATTGGGAGACCGCCTTTTCCAGACCCATCATGGCTTTCATTGCCTGAGGGGCAGCTTCATAGTAATTGATACGTTTGTTGCTCATAATATACTCCAGTTATCCGCCACATCGATGGCATAGGGAAAGTTTAGTAAAACCATGATCTCGGATAAACTAGGTAAAATCGTTTTATTTGTACGGATGGACAGACAATGGCGCTAGATCGACTGGCAGCGATGCGAGCGTTCTGCCGCATAATAGAGGTTGGAAGCTTCAGTGGAGCAGCAGACTCCTTGTCCCTTGCCAAGACGACCATTTCGGGTCAGGTGCTGGCCCTGGAAACTCTACTTGGTGTCAAGCTCTTGCACCGCACCACCCGAAAGGTATCCTCGACACCAGAGGGTGCTGCCTACTACGTAAGAGCGCGAGCGGTGATAGACGATGTAGACGAACTGGAGGCGTCGACATCACAGAGCCGATATGTCGTGAGGGGCCGAGTGCGTGTCGAGATGGCGTCTCCCGTTGGGATCTTCTTCTTAATCCCTGCACTCTCGAATTTCGCTTCAGAGTTTCCCGAGATTCGCCTCGATATAGGCTGTAGCGAACGTGTCGTCGATTTGGTCCAAGAAGGCGTAGACTGCGCCATCCGAGCTGGAATGATTATGGACCAGGATCTCGTATCTCGCGCGATTGGGCAGATGAGATTCTGTTTTTGCGCCTCTCCAACATACTTAGCTGGCGTTGGTCCTATCCAGAGTCCGGCAGAGTTGCCACATCACAAGCACTTGGGCTTCAAGTTTCCGGCGACAGATAAGCGTTTTATCCCAACTCTTACGCGGGGAGACGAAAGCTTCACCCTAGATCACCAACCATCCATGTATTTCAACAATGGCAGCGCAACAGCCGCCGCAGCCGTCGCGGGACTGGGTATCGCATTTCTTCCCACCGCTGAGGCCGTCCCTCACTTCAATACTGGGGCCCTGGAAAGAGTGCTGGCTGACTGGCATATGACTAGCATGCCTATATCGATAGTGTACCCTTACACCCGGCATCTCTCTGCTAGAGTTCGTGCGTTTACCGATTGGGTGACCACGCTTATGGCCAACGACCCATTATGGTCGCTATCGGAATGAACGTGAGCTCAAGTGTGGCGACGAATGAGTTCACTGAGTCGATCGCAAGACACTTTTAAGTGTCGGTTCGAGCTGGTTGTAATGCCGAGCATTAAAGCTGCCTCAGCACGCTCTGGACATGAGTACCAAGGGCTAAGGGCTCCTGGAGACATCCCAAAGATTGATGCCTCCCGAGCGATTTTAAGATCTGGAGACCCTGTTGGCAGTTTCAGTAGCACAGCTAAGCCTGCGGTGGAGATCTCAGCACGTACGTCGCTGTTGGCAATTGTTTTCAGCAGCTCATCTCTTTGGGTGCAGTAAAGCCTTTTGGCTCGACGCAGATGTCGGAGGTAATGGCCTTGGTGGATGAATTTCGCCGTGGCGAGCTGGACGGCGGGTCCTGGTGCTGGGCTAAGACATGTAGCAATTTCACTCAATCTCGGAGCCAAAGTTGGAGGCGCTACCACGAATCCCAAGCGAATCGTTGGGCTCAACGTTTTGCTGAAGGAGCCGATGTGAATGACACGGCCATCGCGGTCCAGCGAAGCGAGCGCAGAAGCGGCTCGGCTCTCCAGCTGCAGCTCGCTTAGGTAGTCATCTTCAATGATCCAACCACCAGATTCTGTTGCCCACCTCAGCAGACTCAGGCGTCTAGCTAATGAAAGCGTCATACCCAAAGGAGCCTGCTGGCCAGGGGTCAATAGCGCCAATGCGACATCACTTTCGAGCTTCCTCGCCTGTTCGACATCTAGGCCTTCCGAATCTACTGGGATGGCAATGGGCTTAAGACCGGCAAGCTCTAAACCTTTTCGAGAAAATGGGAAACATGGGTCCTCAATCCAGGCGCTACGGCCTCTTAGATCCAGCGCTTGTAATGCCAAACCTAGCCCCCCGGCAAAGCCGTTGGTAATGATGATCTGAGATGGAAGACACTCGATGCCTCGAGCAATGGCAAGGTATGCCGCGATCACCCGTCGTAATTCGAACTCACCGCGTGGATCCGGGTACAGGGCCGAACCGCGACGCTCTGAGTGCATTGCATGGGACCGAATTTGACTGAACAGCTTCGCAGGTACGGTTTCATGAGCCGGAACACCTAACTGGAAGATGGCCGGACCTGCCGTAAACTCCTTGTAGAGTTCCATGAACCCTGTATCAGGCGGCTGTATAGTTTCCTTCAAAAGAATAGCCGGGCGATCAGAAACCCTCGTTCCAGCGCTTCTGGATGCAACCACCAACTGTGCATCCATTAGCATTTCATACGCAGCGCGCACTGTGCCTCGCGACACCCCAAGCTGCGCTGCTAGGTCAACCCAAGAGGGAAGCCGTGCACCTGGAGACAATACTCCTGACTCAATGGCTTTTGTGATTGATCGCTGGATTTGCTCGGTCAGTGGTGTGCGTATGGTTCGGTCGAGCTGAAAATTTAGAGTCATGCGTTCCGTTCCGTTAGACCTGGGAGGTCGGCGTGGTACAAAAAAATAATGCTTTTTTGGGGCTTTTTCATACACCAGCTAGTGTGAATACTGAGCTTCCACCCAGTCCATGAGGACGCAATAATGAAGCATTTCAATCTCACAGTTGCTCTTTTCAGTGGCGTTTTGCTCATAAGCGCGATGTCGGCTCAAGCGCATGGCCAGAGTGAAGTGGTGAAGCCAAACTTTGAGCACGCCATACCGAATATTCCAGGAAAATCGCTGGTCGCAGTTGAGGTTGAATACGCCCCAGGAGCTGCCTCGCCATCCCATGTTCATGCGAAATCCGCTTTCATCTACGCCTACGTAGTGTCGGGGTCGATCGAGTCGCAGGTGAATGACGGACCTAAACAGATCTTTAAAGCAGGCGAAAGCTGGTTTGAAAATCCAGGCTCGCGTCATCCTGTGAGCCGGAACGCAAGCAAGACCGAACCGGCCAAACTACTTGCGGTATTCGTCGTTGACTCCAATGACAAAGCGCTCACAACCCCCGTTAAAAACCAGGGTGAGGAGTAACCTCATGACTAGGCGGCTCGACTACAACCAACTCGCCCCTGCAGGAGTGAAAGCGCTGGGCAGTGTCTACGGCTACGTCATGCAAAGTGGCTTGGATGAGGTACTTGTTGATCTGGTCTATCTGCGCGTTTCGCAAATCAACAACTGCGCTTACTGCTTGGATATGCATACCCGCGACCTGATCAAAAAAAGCGTTAAGGTCGAAAAAATAGCGTTAGTCCAAGCGTGGACTGAGGCAGGTAATCTTTTCGACACCCGTGAGCAAGCAGCTCTAGCGTGGGCTGAGCAGGTCACTAAGGTCGCAGACACGGGGGTTTCTGACTCTGCATATGTTGCAGTAAGGAAAGTGTTTGAGGAGCGTGAGCTGGTGGATCTCACAATCGCTGTCAGCTTGATGAATTCCTACAACAGAATGGCTATTAGCTTCCGGAACATACCGCAAGCCTTGCTGGACCATCACTGAGGATACGAACTATGAAAATCTTGATCGCTGGAGCAACTGGCGCTGTAGGTGTCCCACTGACTCGGCTGCTTTGCGCAGCTGGTCATGAAGTTACTGGCATCACCCGAGCAGGTGCTGGGGTAGATATTCTTCGAGGGATCGGCGCAAAACCCGTCGTCGCTGATGTATTTAACACGGAATCAGTGCGTGACGCTATCCGGGACGCCAAGCCTGACGTAGTCATTGACCAATTGACTCTCCTCCCTGCAGATCCTGCCGAACTCATTAAGTACATGCCGAAAGACACTCGGCTGCATCAAATAGGTGGGAAGAATTTGCTCTCTGCAGCTGAAGAGTTTGGGGTTAAGCGTTACATCATGCAATCGCGCGGGTTCTATCTCCAAGCGGCAGAAGGCGAGTTAGCTGCTGAAGACGCCAAGTTGTGCATTGATGCACCTGGCGTCGTTGGAGAAAGTGCAAGAACCTTTCAGGCATATGAAGACGAGATTTTGGCAAGCCAAGCTCTGACCGGGGTAGTGCTGCGGTACGGATTCTTCTACGGACCTGGTACTTGGTACCACCCGACAGGCGCTATTGCAGAGCAAGCGAGGAAGGGTGAGTCGGTGATCATCGGCCGAGGGAACGGAGTGTGGTCATTTGTTCACCTGGATGATGCAATCGAAGCGACCGTGGCAGCGCTACACAGTGAGTGCGGAGTATACAATATCGTCGATGATAACCCACTCCCAGTTAGTGACTGGCTACCGGCGTTCAGTAAGTGGGTGGGAGCGCCATTACCTGGCTCCATAACAGCAGAACAAGCCTTGCGCACCGTTGGCTCAGAAGCTTTATTCTACAATGAAGCAATTCGTGGTGCCTCAAATTTGCGCGCTAAAGAGCTGCTGGATTTCAAGCCTAGACGTTTGCTGTGGCTCCAGTAACTCCCGAAATTTCATATGTCAAAGCAGTTAATTAATGCAGATAAGTCATGCGATTGATTTCAATCCACACGTTTGTATAAGGTAAATGGTCTATTTAGTACGCTGCCGCGTAAGCGCCCGGCCAACTCACCTTCCTGGCCCCGACGCCAAAGGCGATGGTGTCCACCTAAAATACGTGGACACCATCGCCCTTAATTCAAGGAACACCACGCGTCAGCGCACTCCTTATCCCAGACCCTTCAAGGCCCAATTTGTCCAGGAATGCCTGGGCCCCGATGTATCCATTGCCAGCGTGGCACTGCGGCACGGCATCAACGCTAATCTGGTTCGCAAGTGGATACCTATCTATCGTGACCAGCAGGCTTGCGCCTTGCCTGCATTTGTATCGTTGAAACTTGAGACCGCTGCGGCGACGCCTGCTCGGCAGGATGTAGCCCGCATCGATATTTCTTCCGGGCAGCGAACATTCACTGTGAACTGGCCGACCTCCGACCCGGACGGCTGCGCCCGCTTTATCAGCAGCCTCTCCCGATGATGCGCATCGACGCCATCTGGCTCGCCACCGAACCCATGAACATGCGCGCCGGCACGGACACAGCCCTTGCCCGCGTGGTCGCCGTATTCGGGGCTGCGAAGCCACACTGCGTTTATCTGTTCGCCAATCGCCGCGCCAATCGGATGAAGGTACTTGTGCACGACGGCGTGGGTATCTGGCTGGCCGCACGCCGCCTGAACCAGGGCAAGTTCCATTGGCCTGGCGCGCATCGAGGTCATGAAGTTGAACTCTACACCGAACAACTGCAAACGTTGGTGCTTGGTTTGCCGTGGCAACGGGTCGGTACAAGCGGCGTAATTACCTTGATTTAGTCCTGCCTTTCAGCGGTGGCGGATGAGTTGCTTTGGTAAAATCCACAGCATGACCTCCTCGCCCAATCTCGACCAGATGACGCCCGATCAACTGCGCGCACTCGCTATGCAGTTGCTGTCGAAGGTCGATACCATGGGCAGAAAGATCCAACGCGACGAGACGATCATCGAGCAGCTCTCTCACAAGATCGCCACCCTCAAACGCCACAAGTTCGCCAAGCGCAGTGAGTAGATCAGCCCGGCGCAAGGCAGCTTGCTGGATGACGTGCTCAACACCGACCTTGAAGCCATCGGCGCCGAGTTGAAAGCCCTTCGTCCTGCCCCGGCACCGGACGATCCACGCCAACAGCCCAAGCGCGCGCCGTTGCCACCGCAGTTCCCACGTACCGTTATCCATCACGAGCCGGAGAACACCGAGTGTACCTGCGGCTGCCAGCTTCAACGCATCGGCGAAGACGTCAGCGAGAAACTGGATTACACGCTAGGCGTGTTCACCGTCGAGCAGCACGTGCGTGGCAAGTGGGTCTCCCGTCAGTGCGAAACACTGACTCAAGCGCCGGTGCCGGCACAGGTGATCGACAAAGGCATCCCCACTGCCGGCTTGTTGGCCCACGTGATGGTGGCCAAGTTCGCCGACTACCTTCCGTTGTACCGGCTGGAAAAGATCTTCGGCCGTGCCGGCCTGGCAATCCCGCGCTCGACGCTGGCTCAGTGGGTCGGCCAAACCGCCGCACAACTGCAACCGCTGGTAGATGCATTGCGCGAAGCAGTGCTGGCCCAGCAAGTCGTCCATGCCGATGAAACACCGGTGCAGATGTTGGCACCGGGCGAAAAGAAAACGCACCGGGCGTATGTCTGGGCCTACTGCACCACGCCGTGCTCGGCACTGAAAGCGGTGGTCTACGACTTCAGCCCCAGCCGCGCTGGTGAGCATGCGCGTAACTTCCTTGGCACGTAGAACGGCAAACTGGTCTGCGATGACTTCACGGGTTACAAGGCAGCTTCGAGCTGGGCATCACCGAAATCGGCTGCATGGCCCACGCCCGCCGCAAGTTCTTCGACCTGCATGTGGCGAACAAAAGCCAACTGGCAGAGCAGGCACTGCACTCGATTGGCGGTTTGTACGAGGTTGAGCGGCAAGCCAAGGAAATGGGCGATGAAGATCGCAGGCGATTACGCTAGGAAATGGCAGCGCCCATCGCAAAGAAACTGCATGAATGGATGCTGGCTCAACGCGAGCTTGTGCCTGAAGGATCGGCTACAGCTAAGGCTTTGGATTACAGCCTGAAATGCTGGGTAGCGCTGACGCGCTACCTGAATCATGGTGCTGGGCCTATTGACAACAACGCCGTGGAGAACCAAATCAGGCCGTGGGCGCTCGGTAGGTCGAACTGGCTCTTCGCTGGATCGCTGCGCAGCGGTAAGCGAGCTGAGGCGATCATGAGCCTGATACAGTCGGCGCGCATAAACGGGCATGATCCGTATGCATATCTCAAGGATGTGCTGATGCGGTTGCCGACGCAGAAAGCCAGTGAGATTGAGCAACTATTGCCGCATCAACGGATGCCAATTCAATGAGCTAGGCATGCTCACTGCTCACTACTCACGTGCGCTGCTCTGTCGGCAGGTGCAATGCGTGGGCCAGGAATCAGGGTTGCTGCTGGCTTTTATCTGTAGCCAACAGCGCCATAAGCTCTTTTTCTTCGATCTTCGATCCCATCGCAAGAAGGAAGACTTTGAACACAATCCCGCTAACAAAGCAGGGGACAGTAACGGTGAAGAACCACGACACCGCTAGGTCTGCGACCAGAAAGCCGCTCTTGATGAGTGCGGGTTGATAGAGCAAGGTTAGGCCTAACACGACCCAGTGTTTCATGCAGTAAAAGCACTGAAACAGATACCCGACTGATTGTCCGGTTTCAATGGTTTGACTGACTGCTTTTGTGTTGAATTCTGGCACGAGTTAGATGCAGGCCGAGCAGGCTATTGCGCATCACCTGATTCTCTCTGACCAGTGCCTTGGGCGATAGTTAACTGGCCTGAAGGCCTGGGTGTTGGGATAGCCGCAGTTGCCGCACATGACAGCGAACTGCAGGTTGGAGAGAGCCGCGCAGCGGCTTGACACTGCTGACGAATGCCTGTCCCAGTCAGGCAGCCAGGTATCCGATCCTGGGACATTGCGTGCAGATTCGGGCACCGGCTCGTCCCAGAACGCCACCAGCTTTGATTTAAACACTTTGAGTATGGCGTCGCCGTAGTGATTGATCGTCGTGGCCAGGGCGCTGAGGTCCACCGCTGGCAGGGGTGTGTCCCGCAACGTTCCCTGCACGCGTCTGATCAGCCTTGAGCAGGATGAGTTGCGAGCTTCGGGAAAACGATGCAACTGAAGATCGGACAGGTGGGTCTAGCGTTAGCCTTGCAGCGTATCCGGTTTTCTCGGCCAGAGGCTTTTAGTGGGCGTGTTCTGGCCCTTGAGCAGCAATGCGGCTGCTTGGATGTCGCGCGCCGCAGTACCAGTTCCTGTGACACCTACACGATGGGTGGGGCGCGGCGAACAGGAATCCGGCCTGTATTTGCTTAGTGCTGAAGGGGGCCCAAGGGGGCTGGCAGGGTGCTCATAAGGCCACGATCCTGGTTCGAGGAAAGTGGCCAGTGGGCTATAACGGCAACTGCTGCGTTCGGTAGTTGGGTATCGCACGCAGAGCCGGTGGGTCAGTGCTGGCTTGGCAGGTACTGCGGCCAGCCGCCGGCTAGGGCGACGAACAGGTCCACGGCGCTGGAAGTGCTGCGAGCCTGGCTATCGGCTTGCGAGAGCTGGGCGTCGTACATCGAACGCTGTACATCCAGCAACTCGAACAACTCGATGGCACCGGCTTGGTAGCGGGCGTTGGAGAGAGTCGCGGCGGTTTTCCAATCGTTCGCCGCGCTTAGGCGCCGGGCATTTTCCTCCTTGTTTCTGGCAAGCCGCGCCTGGGCATTGTTGACATCCTCCAGCGCCCCCAGCACGGTCTTCTGGTAGCTGGCCAGTTGGGCGGCGGCCTCTGCATCGGCGGCGGCGATACGGCTCCTGACCCGGCCGACATCGAGGAACGACCAGTCGATGCCCAGCAACGCTAGGTTCGACTCGCTGCCAGCGGCATATAGGCCACCACCGTGGAACGCGTAAGTGCCTAGGGCCGCCCCAAGGCTGACGCGGGGGAAAAGGTCGGCGGTGGCCACGCCGACCCGCGCGGTGGCGGCGTGCAACCGGTGCTCGGCGGCGGCGACATCCGGTCGGCGCCGGATGATCTCAGCAGGGGTGCCGGGCTCGATATCCTCCGGGATCGCTGGCATGTCGCTGTCTTGCTGCAACTGCGCATCCGGCGCTGTCGGTGTCAGCCCGGCAAGTACCGCCAGGCGGTGGCGATCCACCGCAATCCGCGCCTGCAACTGCGGGATGCGCGACAGCGTGGTCTCCAGTTGTGCCTGGGTCCGGGACAGGTCGTAGGTCGAGCTGCGCCCGGCATCCAGCCGGCCCTGCACGATAGCCAGCGTCTGCCGCTGGCTGTCGGCATTGGCCCTAGAGAGTCTGAGCATTTTCTGCGCGGCCCGTAGGTCGATATAGCTGTTGGCCACGTCGCTGACCACAGTGACCTGCATGGCTTGCAGTTCGTTGGCCCGGGCCGCGACCTCGGAGCGTTGTGATTCCACCGAGCGGCGTACCCGCCCTAGCAGGTCCAGTTCCCAGGTTAGCGAACTTTTGTTGCCATAGAGATCATGGCTGCGGGCCGCGTCATTGGCCTCGTCTTTGCCGACTCGCTGATGACCGGCCTGGGCCGACATGGTGACCGTGGGAATCTCGTCGAATCGGACCTCGCGCAGCAACGCATTGGCCGCATCGTAGTGGGCCAGGGCCGTGCGCAGGTCGGGGTTGGCCGCTAGTGCGGCCTTTACCAACCCCGAGAGCTGCGGGTCGGCAAAGCGCTGCCAGAATGCATCGTCGGCTGCGGTGGTCGGTGCCTGCACTTTAGTCGAATTGTCCTCGTGGGCAAAGGCATTGGGTAGCTCCGGAAGCTTGGGCCGGTGAAAGTTGGGTCCCACCGTGCAGCTCTGCAGCAGGACCAGCAGCAGCGGCAGGACGCTATGCTTCTTAGCCATGGCTCGGTTCCTCCTCGGGATATGGCGTCAGGTTGGAAGGATGGTCGGGCAGGGTGGCGCCAAGCTTGCGCAGCACCACGTAGAATACCGGCGTCAGGAACAGGCCGAATAGTGTCACCCCGAGCATGCCGCAGAACACCGTGACACCGGTGACATGGCGTACCTCGCTGCCGGCACCGCTGCTGACCAGCAGGGGGACGGCGCCGGCGATGAAGGCCACCGAGGTCATTACGATCGGTCGCAGGCGCAGGTTACAGGCCTGCAGCGCTGCGGCAACGGTGTTCTGACCCTGCATCTCCAGTTCGCGGGCGAACTCGACGATCAGGATGGCGTTCTTGCAGGCTAAGCCCATTAGCACCAACAGACCCACCTGTACGAAGACGTTGTTGTCACCGCCCACCAGCCAGACGCCGCTGAGAGCCGCGAACATACAGACCGGTACGATCAGGATCACCGCGAGCGGTAACGTCCAGCTCTCATAGAGAGCAGCCAATACCAAGAAGGCCAGCAGCACCGCAATTGGGAAAACGATCACTGCTGTGTTGCGCTGGTTCACCTGCTGGTAGCTCAGGTCGGTCCACTCCAGTTCAATGCCTTTGGGCAGCGTAAGCGCGGCGATCTCCTGCAGCTTCTCGATGACTTCACCGGAGGATAATACGTGGGGGTCGGCGTCACCGATCAGGTCCGCTGCGGGAAAGCCGTTGTAACGCATCACTGGATCGGGGCCAAATGTTGGTACGATATCGACAACGGCGCTGATCGGTACCATCTCCCCGTGCACATTGCGCACCCGCAAGTTACCGATGTCGGCTGGGGCCTGGCGGAAGCGGCTGTCAGCCTGTGCCACTACCCGATACACGCGACCGAGTATGTTGAAGTCGTTGACGTAGACCGAGCCCAGATAGGTTTGCAGGGTCTCGAAGATTGCGGTCAACTCCACCCCCTGAGCCTGCGCCTTGGTGCGGTCCAGCTTTACTTCAAGTTGCGGAATGTTCGACTGATAGGAACTTACTGGAAAGGTCATTCCCGGCGTCCTGCTCACCTCTGCTTGGAATGCCTCCAGTGCTTTCTGTAGGGCCGCATAACCAAGTCCGCCGCGGTCTATCAGAAACAACGAATAGCCCGAGCCGTTGCCGAGGCCCTCGATCGGTGGCGGCAACAGTGCATAGGCACTGCCGTCCTTGATCTGAGCGAACTTTCGGTTGAGTTCGGCATTGATGTCCTCCGCAGTACGCTTACGCTCCGAGAACGGCTTGAGCAATATATAGGAAGACACTAGGTTGGGCGTTGTGGTGCTTTGTATCGCATTCATGCCAACGCTGGATTTGGTAAAGTCTACCCCGTCGACGGTCGAGGCTATTTCCGCCATTTCACGGGCGACCGCTTCAGAGCGGGCCAGCGAAGCCCCTGGAGGGAGCGTGGCGCCAGCGAATAGGTAAAGCTTGTCCTGGTTCGGGATGAAGCCGCTGGGGATTGCGTTGAACAGCGCACCGGTTGCGAGCAGCAATACAGCATAGATCGCGAACACCAGTCCGCGCCGTGGCAGGATTCGAGCAATGCAGCCCTCATAGCGGTGCGAACTGCGGTTGAAGAAACGGTTGAACGGGTGCAGCAGCCAGCCCAGGGCAACGTTCATCCAGCGCGTCAGGCGGTCCGGTGGTACGTCATGGCCACGTAGCAGCTTGGCTGCGAGTGCCGGCGACAACGTCAACGAATTGATCGTAGAGATCACCGTCGAAATTGCGATGGTCACGGCGAACTGCTTGTAAAACTGACCGGTGACGCCGCTCATGAACGCCATCGGAACGAACACCGCACACAACACCAGCCCGATGGCTAGGATCGGTCCCGAAACTTCGCGCATAGCCTGGTGGGCCGCCTTTAGTGGCTTGAAGCCCAATTCAATGTTACGTTCGACGTTCTCTACTACCACGATGGCATCGTCAACTACGATGCCGACCGCCAGCACCAACCCGAACAGCGTCAGCGTGTTGATCGAATATCCCAGCAGATAAAGGAACGCGAATGTACCTACGATCGACACCGGTACCGCAATTAGTGGGATTATCGATGCCCGCCAGGTCTGCAGGAACAGTACCACCACCAGCACGATCAGCATCATTGCTTCGAGCAGGGTATGCTGCACGGAGTTGATCGACTCGCGCACAAACACCGTGGGGTCCCAGACGCTCTTGTACTGCACACCTTCGGGAAAGTCCTTGGACAGGCTATCGAGTTTGGTGTACACCGCACTGGCCACTTCGAGGGCATTGGCACCTGGGGTGAGGAAGATGCCTACCGCTACTTCCTGTTCCTTGCCGCGGAACACGCGCATCGTGTAATCGCCCGAATCCAGCTGCACTCGTGCCACATCCGAGAGCCGGGTAACCTGGCCGTCGCTGCCGGTCTTGATTATGACGTCGCCGAATTCCTTCTCGGTCTTGAGGCGTCCCTGGACGTTGATGGAAATCAGGAATTCGTTATCCTGAGGCGATGGTTCAGCGCCCAGCTGACCGGCAGAAACCTGCACATTCTGCTGGCGGACCGCGTTAATTGCGTCCTGCGCAGTGAGGTCGCGCGCGGCCAGTTTGTTCGGATCCAGCCAGATGCGCATTGCATAGTCGCCGCCACCAAAGAGCATCACATCGCCGATGCCGGGGATGCGCGACAGTTCGTCCCTGACATTTAGGCGCAGGTAGTTGCGTAGGTATAATTCATCATACTTGTCGCTGTTCGAGAACAAGTCGATGTACATCAGTGGCGTCGGCGACTGTTTTTGGGTAGTGACACCATACTGGCGCACTGACTCGGGCAGGCGCGACAGTGCCTGGCTGACGCGGTTCTGCACCCGCACCGCGGCGGTATCCGGATCGACCTTGGCATTGAAGGTGGCGACCACCTGCAGGGTGCCGTTGGAGCTGGAGACGGACTTCATGTAGATCATGTCTTCTACGCCGGTGATCGCCTCTTCGAGGGGCACGGCGACCGAGTCGGCAATTTCCTTGGGATTGGCACCAGGGTAGGTGGCCTTCACTACCACGGTGGCGGGCACCACTTCGGGGTATTCACCCACCGGCAACAGCGGAATTGCGACCAAGCCCGCGGCAAAAATGATGATCGACAGGACTATCGCGAAGATCGGCCTGTCGATGAAAAACTTGGAAAAGTCCATGGCTGGAACCCTTGACTGTTACTTAGCGCTTGGCGCGAAGCTGGGAATGTTGAGTTCGCTTTTGTCTGCTGGCATGACATGGGGTATGACGGTCGTGCCGCTGGCATGGATGTTCTGCAGGCCGGAGACGATGACGCTGTCGTCGGGTTCTAGGTCAGCTGTGATGACGCGTTGCCGGTCGATCAGATTTCCGGTTTTGACATAACGTTTTTCCGCCGTGTTGTCCCTGCCTAAGACGTAAACATAATGCTTGTCCTGGTCGGTCAGGATCGCGCGGTCGGGGATTAGCATGGCCACTGCAGGCTCACCAACGGACAGTTGCACCCTGGCGTACAGGCCCGGAATTAGTAGGCGATCGGCATTGTTTACTGTCGCGCGGGCATGGACCGTACCAGTGCTCGCATTGACCTGGTTGTCGATAAAGCTCAGCTCGCCTTGGTACGGGAAGTCTTCGCTGTTGGCCAGGCCAATCCGCACTGAGGCCTTTCCAGAGTTTTTCAGCGCCTGCTGATAGTTGAGGTAACTGTGTTCGTCAGGGTCGAAATCGACATGTACCGGATTTTGCGACACCAATGATGTCAGTACCGACTGATTTGCTACGGCCAAGTTGCCAAGGGTCAACTGGGCTCGGCTGGTGCGGCCATCGATGGGAGCGCGCACCTCGGTGAACTGCAGGTTCAGCGTGGCATTGGCCACCGCCGCCTCGGCGGCGTGCACCTCCGCCAGACCTAGATCGTGGGCGGTATGCTTCTGCTCAGCTTCTTCTCGGGATACCGCATTGCTCTTGAGCAGTTGTTGGGCCCGTCCGTCCTGCTGGTCGGCGAAGGCCAGCGCGGCGCGGGCCCGTTCTAGTTGGGCTCGGGCGCTGTCCAGCGCGGAGCGGTAGGGACGCTGGTCGATCACGAATAGCAGGTCGCCCTTTTTCACCTCGCTACCCTCGCGGTAGCCCACTTGAGTTATATAACCATCCACCCGTGGCAGGATGGCCACGGTTTCCACGGCGCTAACCCGACCATTGAAGCTGTCCCAGGTCATGACCTTCTGCAGGCTGACGTGTTTGGCCTCGACGACTGGGGCACTGTTGGTGGTGGGCGGGTTGGGTTTTTGGTTGCAAGCACTGAGCAACAGCGCGGTGGTGATGATTACGGGAATGCTGGCTGAATTGACGCGCACAGGATCATCCTAACTCATAGTATATGGAATAATAGTGTTAGTGGCTGGGAAGTCTGTCGTTGAATGGATTTATGCCGGGGGCCTGTTTCTTTTCCGTTTCCTGTTTGCTGACCTCCTGTTTGCTGACTTCCTGTTTGCTGACTTCCTGTTTACTAACATCCTGTTGTTGAGCGGGTTGTTGCTGGGTGTCTTCAAGTTGCCTGGCGAACATCGCCCGGGTTCTTTCGTGAAAGCGTTCCAAGGCTTCGGCGCCATCGGAAGCGTGGGCGAAGATAGGGAATGTGCAAATAAGCACAGCAGCCAACTTAGGAATTGTATTCATCGGTCTTCTCAAATGACGCGCACAGTGAGGCGCTAAATTGAATTCAGTTCGCAGCGAAGTTCGGTTTATTCAGGTGTACAGGTAAGGTAAGAGGGTTAGGGTCTCCTGGATAATGGCGCCTCGCCAGGCGGCGAGGTGGGTAATAGTAGGCGTCTGTTCGGTTATACCTATAGCAAATTTCTGACAAAACTCGCTGACCAATCGGCGCCACTTTGGCTTAAAAAAATCCCGCGATTAGCTATCTGCGTTTTGCCTGCCGGCACTTAAACTAATGCCCTACAGTCCATTCGTGGCCACTCTGGTACGAGCTCCCGTGGGCGACTCTGCGTGTGCTGTGGCGCACTTTAGGAAAAAACCGCCACTGGATAAACCCCGCCGGCCCGTTTTATTCTTACGGAAATTCGTACAGTGGAATTTGACCGATTGGAGGCGATGCCGGGGTTCTATCGGATCATCGAAGTGGACTTGACCCCACATTCCGGACATCGGCACTCTATTAAATTGATGCCTCAGCCATGCCCCACTCCGGCGCTGATTGATCATGAAGGTTGTCCGGGGACAGCGTGCTTTTGGTAGTGAACTGTTGAACACTAGCGGTCGCCACCCATGGTGCGATACGTCTCGTGTGGGCCCAATGCCCACTGCAGTAAATGCTTGACGTAGATGATGGTTCGAACGATCGGTAGCTTCATGACGCTGTACTCATGGCCGGATGCACTGGGTTCTGGTTGTCCGCCGGCGTCGAAGGTTTTCTCTTCGCTCATCTACTACCTTGGGGCGTCAGGTGCTGTCACTGATCACCTCGCCTGGCCGAGTCAGGTAGATATGAATCAATCGCGTGCTTCCGGTTGGGGGTAATAGACAGGAAGGGCCCTGCGCCTCGGTGTTCGAGACCGACCAGCTGAAAGGCTGAGGGTCTTGCAGGATGGGCGGGGCTTTTATCGGTGCGAGTTTCGGTTTATAGGGAGGGGCTTTGAGGGCGGTTGGGATCGCTTGAGCCTGAGGTATGCTCATTTTCTGCAGTTTGCCGTCAAGCGACTCAAGGTTGGCTTCCACTACCAAGAGATCGCCAGCAGTTTCGAATGAACGAATGACGTAAGTTGCAGCTTCTTGGGCCTGCGTTGTCCTGCTTTACACAGCGTCGATGCGGCTCGCTAGCGCTTGCTGGCTGCCATACGCCATGTCGAGTCCATCGTCGATCGTACTCACACTGCTCTGGAGGGCGTCGATGGACACTTTCTCTGAGGGTCCATCCAGGGTGCGAGACAGAGTCGGCAACTGGTACTCGGAGCGCGATGATAGCGCGCAGAATGAGCGGCCCCGCAGCAATGGGCGGATATCACGGATCGGTCATTTTATGGGGGGGGCACGAGATCGAGTAAACCCTCGCGCAACTATGATTCTGTTTCAGCAGGAAATACGTAGCCGTCCGACCAAGTCCTCTACCCAGCCGCAAAAAGCAAAGACATAGCGTAGCGGACGATATGGGGCTTGCGGGATATGTTACTGGGAATGAATGGAGAAGGTTTATCCTGCAATCGAGTACTGTCTTATCGGCCCGCTGTCACTGCTTGGACATGACTAGCGCAGTCAAAGCGGAGCCCCCACGATCTATTGGGATGAGAACGGTAAATAGAGGTATCCGTCCGACCAAAACATCTTCCTGACACAACCGCCGAAAGCCCTAGTGTCCACTTAAGTGGACATTATATTTGTAGAACCGTAGACATCCTTTACATCTGAAACCGGGGACATCGTTTACACATTTGAAGCTTGGACGCGGCTCATGCCTCGTCCAAGCCTCCCCAGGGGATAGTCACACAGGTACAGATCCCAAACATCATCTTCAACCTCTTTGAGCGCGATCCGCTCTCCTGATAGTGCTTCGCTCACAAATACCAACTTTCCTTTCCACATAATCGAGCCGTTCTGTCTGACGCTTCGTACTTTCATTTCCGCTGCATACTCCACATCCGGTAGGCATCCTGGATAAGGTCGAGTAGACGGCACATATATCTCTCCTGGGCGCTTCATGCCGAGTGCCTCGTGAGGACGTATGTAATTGAATTCATGTCGAAAGTGTTCTAGTAAAAGCTGCTGTTCAACCAGGTTTTTTCCCAGCGGCAGCTCAAGCTTCAAACTACGATGCATCCGTTCGTGCCGGCCGTTTTGGGTAGGCCTTCCCGGCATGGTTCGCTCCGGGTAGATACCCAGGCGGATCCACCAAACTGCCAGTGTGGACATTCTTGCCAAGCCTGGAGAAGCAAAGGGGACGCCGTTGTCTGAGCGAATGACTTCCGGCATTCCGTGCTCTTGAAATAGCCTCTCGAATGTTTGTTTGACAGGCTGGGTCATGATCCTGGGGTGGGCTCTACACGCCAAAATCAGCCGAGACGCGTGATCTGTAACGGTCAAAGGAAAGCACAGCTGTTCATTGAGCATCTTGAACTGCCCTTTGTAGTCAACGCACCACGTCTTGTTAGGTTCGTTGGCTTCGCGCATTTCCCTGTGAGCGCTGCTGTGCCGTCGCTTGAAGCGCCGTTTATTGACGAGACCAAGCCGGTCAAGCCATTGGCCTGCCGTGCTGGGCGATGGCCAGGCGACTGACGGATCATCGAGTCGTAATAGCCTGACAATCTTCTTCGGCCCCCACTTATCGTGGGCTTCTTTCATCGCCGCTATGCGAGCCAAGATCTCATCGTCAGTCTTGTTTGGGCTGGTATGAGGTCGTCGCGATAACTCCGCCAACGACTTTAAATCGCCTTCAACGTGACGGGAGATCCATTTATCGACAGTCGGTCGACTGACGCCGAAGCGCCGAGCTAATTGGCTTTTGGTGAAATCACCAGAAAGCCAGTCGATGACCAGTTTGATTCGTTGATCCATAGAGGACTCTTGGTTCCAGGGCATGATCAGTTACCTCCTGATCATGCGTATTAACCTGTAAACCATGTCCCCGGTTAGATATGTAAACGATGTCCCCGGTTTGTACCATTTGATCCATCAAGCGAATTTTTTATGCGCCCTCAACGCCGTACCTACAGCAAATCTTTCAAAGCCCAGGTCATTGGAAGTGCTCCGAACCCAGGCCTCCACCGCAAACATCGTCTTGAGCTACAGCCTCAATGCCAACGTCGTCCACAAATGGATTCGGTTGTAGAATCAAAAAGCCTTGGCTC
Organism: Pseudomonas sp. SDO524_S393; assembly: GCF_054071875.1. NCBI lineage: Bacteria > Pseudomonadati > Pseudomonadota > Gammaproteobacteria > Pseudomonadales > Pseudomonadaceae > Pseudomonas > Pseudomonas sp. SDO524_S393. Next base: position 81,412 of record NZ_JBSVVZ010000004.1, read on the forward strand.
TTCAGCCTACGTTCATACCGCTGCATCCTCAGATGCTTGATGCTGGAACGCGTGCTCAGCCGTCCGGTATCAGTTTTCCAATCCTGCACCGCGCACTCCCATAAAGATGAATTGGCCAGTGGAAAAAGCTGCCATCTGCACGAACTTTCTTCGAGAGCTGTTGCGATGATTCGCATCGGTATCACCTGGCTCACCACCGAGCCGATGGACATGCATGCAGGCACCGGCGCCGTCAGTGCCCGAGTGATTTCAGTGTTCGGTGCGGCGCAGCCGCACTATGCTTATCTATTCGCCAATTGCCGCGCTAACCGCATGAAAGACCTGGTGCGCAACGGATTGGGCATCGGGTTGGCGGCACGGCGGCTCCACCTGGGCAAGCTCGCTTGGTCTGGTATGCCTCACGGTTCACAAATGGAGCTGAGCACCTGACAGCTGCACGCTTTGATACTGGGTCTGCCAAGGCAGAGAGTTGGCCTCGGAAACGCAATTTCCATCCTCTAAGCTGAACCATCCCCTGTCCGGTTGCGTAATTGTCTGATCAGCCTATCGTTGTGTTTACGCTGATCTGGCAAGATCGGCTGCATAACTTTGATCCCCTACCTCTACCAACTGAACCCCGAACAATTGCGTGCATTTGCGGAGCATTTGCTGCAACGCGTCTCGGGGCTCGACGAGCAGTTCGAAACGATGGGCAAGACCTCCCAGGTCATGGACAAGAAGAGCGATCACGACAAAACGGTGATCGAAAAATTCAGCCACGAGATCGCCCAGCTCAAGCACTCCAAGTTCGCCAAACGTAAGGAGCAAATGAGCCCGGAACAGGTTGGTTGACTCAGACGATCTGATCGGTACCGATTTCGCTGCCATTGAGGCGGAACTGGAGTCGCTGCAAGTTGCGTTACATGCAGCCGCTGTAATAGAGCGAGGAGGAAATCAAGGGTCTGGAATCGGACATATGCCGCCGAATACTGCAAGAAAAGGCAGTTCCGGTGATGGGTGTGTTGTGTGCCTTGATGGTTGCCCTGCGCGATACCGTGCACAACGGTTCGACCAATGGCAAAGCCTTGGATAACAGCTTGAAACGCTGGATGGCGCTATGGCGCTACCGCGATGACCGGGCCGTGCCCATTGATAATAATTGGTGTAAGAACCAGGTACTGCCTTGGGCGCCGGGGCGTAAGGCCTAGCTCTTTGCAGGGTCGCTACGCAGCGGCAAACGCGGCGATGCGATCATAAGTTTGATTCAATCGGTCCGGAGCAGTGGGCATGATCCCGATGCATACCTGAAGGATGTACCGACAAGCCCGCCTACGCAGCGGGCAGGTGAGATTGCAGCGCTGCCGCCGCAAAGGTGGCTTCCGGCTTAATCCTGCAAGACGGTTTGCTCGTGCATTTCCTAACAGAGCTCAAAAAAAGCCCGCGGGAACGGGCAAAAGGGATGCTTCCAAAGGAGATTGCATTACAGCCATTCAATGTTAAGGCATTGTTAAGTATAGCGATTATTATCTAGTGACACCCAACAAGCTAGGACCGCCAGTCTAGAGTTCGGCTTGACCATTACAAAGGGATGCCGTGCGGTGAGTATTCAGGGGAGCCTGACCTATTCATTGATGAAGCTTAGATCACCTGGCCACAAGCGCCTTTGGCGAATTTCAGACAAAGAAATGCCCGCAATGGGAGGAGCGGTCTTAAAGGGGGGGGGCTCGGAACTCAGATAACGATATTCGCTTCGATGTGAAAGATTTGTGAGATTACTACCGCTATATTTCCTAAAGTATCAGTCAGCAACTTCGGGCTAGCCCCCTTTTTGAAACGCGAGACTCCAGGCTCTCGCAAAGCGGCGGATTCTGACCATCGACGCGTTTCGCGATGGCTATCAGCGTTTGACGATATGTTGAGCTTCGCGTGAACACAAGCCACTTCTCGGCTAACGACATGTGACAAGTAGGTCATGCTGGCTTAAATGCTCAGGAGAGCGATAATTTTGACGAGGCTGGTTGTAGCGGTCTACTAACCCCGGACACCCATTTAGGCAAGAATGCTCGCCACAGAGAGGTTTCCGATGACCAAGCAGCACCGTACCTTTACCCCTGAGTTCAAGCGCGAAGCTGCCTGCTTGGTGCTCGATCAAGGTTACAGCCATGCCGAAGCGGCCCGTTCGCTCGGTTTGGTCGAGTCGGCACTGCGCCGATGGGGTAATTAGCTTCAGCAGGAGCGCGGCGGCGTTACGCCGGCCAGCAAAGCGTTGACGACAGAGCAGCAAAAAATTTAAGAGTTGGAAGCCCGGATCACGCGCCTTGAACGCGAGAAATCGATACTAAAAAAGGCTACCGCGCTCTTGATGTCGGAAGATCTCGAGCGTACGCGCTGATCCGCCAGCTCAGCGATCATGAGCCCGTTAATTAAGGCGAACTCCGGACGTTGAGCGACTGCGGTTGCCCAGGAGTGAATGAGTTGTTCACGAGAAGTCGAAGTGCGTCCGGCAGCCGTACCATCATGGCAATGATGCAAGAAGAGGGTAAGCAAATCGGGCGGTTCAAGGTACGCAGCCTGATGCGTGAGCTGGCGTTGATCAGCAAGCAGCCAGGATCACATGCGTACAAAATGGCCACAGCGGAGCGGCCAGATATTCCGAATACCTTGAACCGAGCGATTGATGTCGAAGCGCCAAATCAGGTCTGGTGTGGAGACATCACTTACGTCTGGGCACAGGGCAAATGGCACTATCTGGCAGTTGTCTTGGATCTCTATGCACGCAGAGTGGTTGACTGGGCCTTATCAGAAAAGCCGGATGGAGACCTGGTGGTCAAAGCGCTGGACGTCGCTTACGAACGACGTGGAAAGCCTCAAGGGCTACTGTTCCACTCCGATCAGGGATCGCAATATGGCAGCCGTCAGTTCCGCCAGAGACTGTGGCGCTACCGCATTCGCCAGGGCATGAGCCGCCGAGGCAACTGCTGGGAAAATGCACCGATGGAGCGCGTATTTCGCAGCTTGAAATCAGTGTGGATACCAACCACGGGCTACCTGACCGGGCAGCAAGCTCAATGAGACATTGGCCAATACCTGATGAGCCACTAAAACTGGATCCGACTTCATCATTTCAACGATGGACTGGCTCCGGCGAAAGCTGAAGAAAAACTCAAAACCGTGTCCGGGATGGATTGGCCACTACAGCGGCTCAAAAAAATCCCGGTTGATAAAAAGGAGCATTCAGCTGGGCAATAGAGCGTCGCACTCTTGGCGTACAAGGTGTTGTCGCGGACTTTTCTTGCGACCGCGCTGCTTTTAGGAGAGGGCTCGGGCTTGACTCAGGGAGTGTTCAGAAGCGCCAACAGATCGACGGGAATTTCTCCGGATTCTTGAAGGTTGCCTGGTTCGGCTTTGCTGTAAACATGCAGCGCCGCGTCATTGATGGCATGGCTCATCCATTGCAGACTGCCCAGCCAATCGCTGTACTTCCCTGTGAAAATCGCCGTTGAAACATCAATTTTGAATTGAATGACGTCTCGCCAATCGTTCGTGGCATGATCAAAAAGCATGGCTCCGCAAGCGCCATGTCGACGTTCACAAAGCCTGCCTCAGGCTTACGACGTGTGAAAGTAGGGTGATCCTTGGGCTGTGGCCCGCTCAATCCCCCTCCGGCTTTCCGAAATCAATCTGCTGGTAGGCGCCATGTTGACGCGGGCGCGATCATGCGTTCAGGCGAGGTGGTGAAAACCCCTGCTTCCAGTCGCTATTGTTCTGTCCAGTCGGCATGGCAATAGATCAAAGGAGGGGGGGCGGCCGATGGGTGGCTCTCGGACAGCGGCCTGGTCGTAGGCCGTCGACGCCCTAAAGGTTCATTCTGTGTGGCGTGCCGTCTTACTCGAAAGGCAAGCCTGCGATTGAATACCGTGGGACCCTCAGTCCCATGAGTGCCCGGGGTTTTCATATATTGAGCTGCGCACCCATTGGATGTTTAACGCAGCTGAAGGGAAGGTTACTGTTCCGGTGGGCAGCCGGTTTATCGCGGCGAGCCACTTCTGTGCGCTGGCCGGATTGGGCAGAATGCTTCAACCCGTGGAGCTTATGCGCAAATCATAGCAGCAAAGTGAACTGATCGCGTTGCCGCCCGACTACCCGCCGCCGAGTCGGCCCTTGCATTTACTCTTCACACCCGACCGCAGATTGACACCTAAAATCAGTGGCTTTTTCGACTTCGCGACGCGACCTTTGACGTGATGCGGTGGTGACGGAGGCCTTTTGAAGTAGGCTGCTGTAAATCACCATCAGCAATGGATATTTATGAGTGCGTGATCAGTCAATAGAGTGCCCCCTTGGTTGTTTACCTCACCGTAGGAGCTACAGGTGGGCAGAAATGCTCGCTCATCCTTGACGAAGTAATGTTGAATATCCAGCTGAACACGAAACGCACCTTAGTGACTACATTTGTTGGCGATGGCGACATAAAACCGTCGGCCCGGGCGTCGCTGCGATGGCTCGTTGGGTTGGGTGGAGCGGACGACCAATGTTCTTGATCAACTTGTCCGAAGCTTTCTTACCTGACGAAGAATACGGCTCAGTTGACCACACTGTACACCCAGCAAAACCGTGGATGGCTCGAAAACAGCTGATGGGGCGGGCGAGCTGCGCGCTTAAAACAGAAAAGCCGCCGAGCACGCTCGTCAAGATGCTATCAAACCTGTTTTTCGAAAATACTGATGCATTCAGACGAACTTTCGACTTTGCGACGTTTTGCGGCAAGTTGATTGAAGTCCTTCGTGAGTGAGTATCATCCATATGCTTATGGCTCACACGCCTGCCTCTCAATTGGCGTGTGAGATCGATTAGTGGTTGTCGCACAAATGGCAACCGGTTTAATCGCGTAAGGCGTGATGGTTGGGTGCATAAGTTTTTGCCATCACGTCGCATAGATATAGTATTTACTAGTGTTCTTCATAATTGCAGCTAGGTCAATATAACTCTTCTCTTCTTTTTAGCTCTGTTTATTGAAGATTATAACTGCTTGGCACTATTTCCTCGTTAAAATAACTTCGTTGGCAGTCGCGTGAGTTGAAAAATGACAGGCTGGCTCCTCGTCCGTCTGAAGCTTTGGCTGGTCGATTCGAATACAACATGTCAATACCGCGCCCACCAGATACAGCAAAGCATAGACCCACACCACCCCTTGGACTCCAAGCCAGGAAATCGTTAGCGTTGCAATGGCCGGCCCCATAAAGTTCGACATTCCAGCGGCGAGGTTGTGGGCGGACATAGCCGCCCCTTGCTGCTCCGGGGCAATGGCAAGAAATACAGGTCCAATGGGAACGAACGCTGAGACGCAAATACCCAGTGCAATTGCGGCGGTACTGGCCAGTCCGAAGTGAGCGCCATACATCAGAGGCAAGTAATAGAAAGCCAGGGTCGCCAGCGCGCAGCCAACACAGCCGAACCAACGCATCTGCCAAAGCCAGCCGATTCGGTCCCCGATCCATCCCCACATCACGTTAGTGAAAATGGTGACAACGAACATCAGCCCCCACAGATACAACCATTGCTCCATGGTGAAGCCTACGGCTTCCGAAGTGAGGTAAAGCGGCATAATCACAGGGAATCCAAACAAGGTCAGGTTGCAGATGACCCGTACAATGGCTGCAATCAAAATGCTGCGTTGATCGAAGAGGATGGTCACCCCTCGGCTCAGGTCGCGCAAACGGTCGGCGAAGCTTGCCGGCGTGCCTTCCCGTGCCTTGCCTTGATCCTCAACTACGAACACAATCAATACCGCAGCCAGCGCGACCCACAATGTTGCCATCCAAAGTGTACCGATAAAGCCAATCCGCGAAATGCTCAGGCTCGGCAGATACATCCCGAGAAAACCGATACCGATGGAATACATGGTCCAATACCAACCCATCGCTGAAGCAAGGCGGGCCCCGGGCGTCACTTGAGCAATCCAGACCAGGAATGCGTAGATGAACAAGGGGTAAGCAAGCCCACGAATTCCATAAAAAAGCACCATTAATGGGTAGTTCTGTGCGCTCAGGCCGAGCGTCAGAAATAACGCATGGAAGATCAGCCAGGCCACGACGCCGATCAACATGATTCGACGCGGACCGAAGGTTTCGGCCAGCACGCCGGAACTCCAGCTGGACAAAGCGGCGAGCAGACCATAAACAGTAAAAAGAAAGGATGCTCGGGTGGGGGAGAAACCGAGATCGACAATGTAACGAGACAGGAAGGCGAGTTCAATGCCATCCCCAGACATAAATAGGGCAATGGCGACGTAACCCCAGATAAGACATATAGGCATGCCGAACAGCAGCCCTCGGGACGCTTGGCGAGTGGCCATAACGCTTTCCTTTATTGTATTTGTAAGTTAAACAACGCCGAAGAGGCTGTAGCGAAATCGGCAGGTAATACTGCAAGGATCTCATCGTGTAAAAGATAACTGCTACTAAGTATGAGCACGAAAACTGATACTATTTTGTAGTTGGGGAATTGGAGCCGCTCCATAATTGCATGCCCTTATACAGGCCCTGCTCCTTCGTCATCCCGTGCAAGGAAATGTCTTCGTCCGGTTGCGGACGCATGATCAGCTTGTTGCTGATCTGCTGGCGTTGCTCGGGGGCTAAGGTATGGTGCGATGGTTCAATGAAGTGGAGGATGATCTGCGATCTCTTCTGCGGCATGCGTTTGTCGCGAGCTATACTGGTCGAATACTGACAGCTAGCTAGCGTGCGGATTTCCGCGCCCAAGAGCGGCTGTTGCTGGAGCTAATGCGCGCAATCAGAGCTTTTTGCAAAGAAGATTAGACGCCGCGAGGAAATAGCATGTCCCGTTGATCGTCGGTTGAAAAATGCGATGACGTGCCCAAGTATTGGACGGCAGGTTCCTAGGGGAACTCTGATGGAGATTTCTTGAGCTTGGCAAAATGGCGGGACTTCACCCGCTACCTCTCCGATGAAGCAAATTGCCTTTGCCCCTGCCGAGTACTTTGGAGTGCGCAAGCAGGCCGCAAAGTATTATTCCCGCCGAGATGGATAGGATCGTCCTGTGTAAGGATTTATTTGCCCTGATCGAGCCGCATCATCCGAAGGGGAGTGATTAGCGTCCGACCTATCCTCTGATGACGATGCTGCGTATTCATTTGATGCAAAACTGGTCGGCTACAGCGTTCTGGCGTTGAAGGAGGCGCGTATGAAATTATTATTTACAACTTCCGTCGGTTGCTGGAACCGGAGTAGAACGCGCTCTGAGCGTTAAGGTCGCCATGTGGTAGATTGATGCCCGGCGTGGCGTGTACGGGAAGCTGGGCAAACGCTGTATTCCGTACGAAACCAAATGCTAAATCAAAGAAGCAAAGCTAGTGCCGTCAGAGCGAAGGTTGAGCTCCGTTCTGGGCAATTAGGTGCTAATTCAGTCATGTGAGGAGCTTTTTCGTGGTATGGGCAAAGCTGCGGCACTGTTGGTGCCGCCGTTCATGTTATCGAGTCTGTTGATAAAGCGTAGATATTTACTGGCGGGTGTTGGTGAGGTGTGTCTACGGGGTGCTTGCGGTGGCTAAAAAATCCAGAAATTAACCGGTGATCTGATCGTTTTTGATCCATCGTTGTGTTCAAAGCTGACGGTATCTGAAGAAAGCTAGAAATGCTTGGCTATTTCAGGCTATCCCTAGAAGCTCTCCTATAGTTTATCATGCTTGTTAGCCCGTTAGGCTAAGCGTTGTTACTCTGTGGCATATGCGCGATTGGATGAATGGTGTGGCTATAACTGTCGCGAAAATAGACCTTGTAAGATGCAATAAAACAAAAAGCAGTCTAATGTGACCCGCTCAGCGAAAATTACTGACCCTTCCTTCGAGCTGATGGACGACCACAACGGGTTGTCCATCATCTATCGCCTATCGCCAGCACGGATTTCCCTGCCCGCTGGTGCGCTGGCATTTCCACAAGGAGTACGAACTGCACCTGATAGTCGCGAGCTCCGGCAAAGTGTTCATCGGCGATTACATCGGCAATTTCTATCCGCAAACCCTGTTCCTGACTGGCCCCAACCTACCTCACAACTGGATCAGCTAGATTGTCGAAGGTGAAGTGGTGCCCAAGCGCGACATGTTGGTCAACTTCTCCGATGAACTGTTCGACAAAGGCCATCAGGTGTTTGCCGAGCTCAAGATCCTGGTGCCGCTGTTGAAGCGTGCGCAGTACGGCATCGAGTTTCGTTGCAAGCACACGATTGGCATGGCGATGGACCTTATGCAATGCATTGCCAGCACCCGAGGTATGACCCGCCTCGGACACTTTTTCATACTCCTGGAGTTGCTCGCCGCCTGCGAAGATTATCAACTTTTATCAGGTGCGACGACGCTGCAATTGGCCGACGAGCACCACATCGATCGTACCAATCGAGCGGTGGATTACATCTTTGCCCATTACGCCCGGGATCTGCCGCTGGAGGAAGTGGCTGAGCACCTGGGCATGAAACCGACCTACTTTAGCCGGGTGTTCAGGCAGGCCACCGGGCGCTGTTTCATCGAGTTTGTCAATCGCCTGCGAATCAGCAAGTCTTGCGAGCTACTGGCCGGTGGCGTTAAATCGGTGACTGACGTGTGCTTCGAATCAGGCTTCAACAATATCTCCAATTTCAACCGGCGCTTTCAGCAGCAGAAGGGCATGACGCCTTCGCATTACCGGCGGTTGGTGGTGCAGCGGTTGACCGAGCAAAACCAAAGTTGAGTTCGCTCCCACGAGCGCTGTATTTCAACCCGATAACCTATACGAATTCGATCGTCTGTCATCGCTGTACAGCCCTTCCCTGTGTCGTTCGCTGTAAAATTAAGTGCAAAATAATATCAATCTAAATGCGAAGGATGATTTGTTTTACCCGCAATTGAAGTCTGTAATTAGCGCATATTCTGCCAACCGTCGAAAGATACGAAAACAACGTCAACACCATGAAAAAATCCGGCACACAGGTGGCGTCAAGCAACGGTCTCAACGAAAACCTTGCGCTGTTCAACAGCGAAAAATGCGTAATCTGGGTCGATGCCAGTGTCGCCGGCTCGTTCGTCACCGACAAGAACCAAAGCAAGGTCAGCGACCACGTCGGCTTGAGCCATGCGCCCCACGAGGTTACCGACAAAGGCTCGGCCTGGTTGTACTTCTGGGTATTGGCGATCCCTACCAGCTACAAGGCCAAGGAGGCGGCAAAAACCTTCAGTGCCTGGGCTACGTTCAAGGAGTTCGGGGCGTTGGTCGCGGAAAAGATGGCGTCGCCAACGAGCCGCCCGGTAGCCGAGCCTCGGCCTACAGCGAGGCGTGCTTGAACGCCGCGCCATTTGTCAGAGTCACGCTGGAGTTGCTCATAGCCGCGGCCCCGAGCAAGCCGAGCGCCAAACCGGTGCAGTACATCGGCATTCAGTTAGTGATCATCCCGGAGTTCCTGGGCATTGGCATCTAGGTCGGCAAATTGTTGTTCTCGGCGCTGATCGACCAGGCCCTGGCCGCTGCCCAGCAGGCCACCGAACGGGAGATGAAGCGCGCTGAGTATCCGAAATAACCACGCAGTCCCGCTCCCACATTGGAACTCACTGGTCTACACGACTCGGTTCTTACGCCATGAATATTTCAAATGCCAAAGCTCACCCGGATATTAAGTCGCGTGGCCATACTTGGCCGGTTTCTGGTCAGTCCCTCGGTAGCCTTGTTGCTGTTGTGGATGATCGTGCCGCTAGGCATGACCCTGTACTTTTCGCTGACCCCTACGACCCGATCAACCTGCCGATTGTGGTGTGGATGGTTTACACCTACTTCAAGGACATCCTCGAAGCTGCCCCCTGGATTGCGCACCCTCTGGCAGGAGATGGTCCGCGTTCTGCTGCCGATTGCCAAGGGCGGCCTGGCCTCCACCATGTTGCTGTCGCTGATCCTGTGCTGGAACGAGGCATTTTAGTCGCTGAGCCTGACTTTGTTGGCCGTTGCGCCGTTAACTGCGCTGATCGCCTCCAACTCCAGCCCCGAAGACTTGTTCTGGGCCAAGTTGTCCGCCGTGTCGTCCCTGGCTTGCGCGCCGATCCTGAATTTTGGCTGGATCAGCCAGAAACAGCTGGTGCGCGGTTTGTCCTTCGGCGCAGTGAAATAAGCCCGCTGTTCATAAATCCCCTTGTGGGAATGGGCTTGCTCGCAATAGATGTCAATGATAACCCGTTGTCTGAAGGATAGTCGCGAGCAGGCTCGCCCCCACAAAAATCCTGCACGGCGCACCAAATAAGTTCAAATGGAGGCCCACCATGGCCAAACTGAAAATCAAGAATCTGCCAAAACGTTTCGAAGGCTTTTCCATCATCAAGGGCATCGGCCTGGAAGTGACCGACAAGGAGTTTGTGGTCTTCGTCGCCCCCGCGGGCTGCGGCAAGTTCACCCTGTTGCGGCTGATTGCCGGCCTTGAGGAAGTCTGCGGCGGCACCATCGCGCTTGGCCGCGACATCACCGAAGTCAGCCCGGCCAAGCGCGACCTAGCGATGGTGTTCCAGGCCTACGCCCTGTATCCGAACATGAGCGTGCGCAAGAACATGTCCTTTGCCCTCGACCTAGCCGGGGTGCCAAAAGCCGAAGTGTTAAAAAAAGTCAGTGAAGCGGCACGTATTCTCGAACTCGGGCCGATGCTTGAGCTTAAGCCGAAGCAACTGTCCGGGGGCGAGCGGCAACGCGTTGCGATTGGCCGGGCCATCGTGCGCAACCCGAAAATTTTCCTGTTCGATGAACCACTGTCCAGCCTCGACGCCGCGCTGCGGGTGCAGATGCACCTTGAACTGCTACGCCTGCACAAGGATTTGCGAGCGACCATGATCTACGTGATCCACGATCAGGTCGAAGCGATGACCATGGCCGATAAGGTAGTGGTGTTCAATGGTGGCAGGATAGAGCAGGTCAGCTTGCGTCTGGATCGTTACCACCAGCCGGCCAACCTGGTCGTCGCCGGTTTTCTCGACACGCCGAAAAAGGGATTTCTCAAGAGCAGCGTCAGCCTTGTCGAGCGCCAGGGCTGTGAAGTTTTGCTGGATGCCGGCACCCGCATCACATTGCGAGTGAGCTGCGCCAGCCTGAGCGTCAGTGGCGCGGTGACTCAAGGTATTCGCCCGGAGCATTTAGAACTGGCCATGCCTGGTGACTGCACCTTGCAGGTCACTGCCGACGTCGGTGAACATCTGGGCAGCGACACGTTCTGCCACATGCGCACGGCGTCCGGCGAGGCCTTGACCATGCGCGTGCTTGGCGACCTAGCCAGCCGCTACGGCGAAACATTGAGCCTGCATTTGAATGCCGACCACTGCCATTTGTTCGATGACAACGGCGTGGCTGTTACCCGACCACTGCGCGCTGCCGCCTGATTTCAGGGATCCTGTATGAAACTCACTAAAAAAAACCTCAACCGTTTCGCCCCAGAGGTGATTCTGCCCGCCTACAACCTGAGCGACACCCGTCAGGGCATCGCCCATATCGGCGTCGGCGGCTTCCATCGCGCCCACCAGGCGTATTATACCGATGCGCTGATGAACCTGGGCGAAGGCCTCGAATGGGCAATCTGCGGCGTCGGCCTGCGCGGCGAAGACCGTCGTGCCCACGACCACCTGCACGGCCAGGACTGTCTGTTCACCCTGTTCGAACTGGGAGACAACGACGCCACCGAAGTGCGGGTAATCGGCTCGATTCGCGACATGCTGTTGGCTGAGGACAATGCCCAGGCACTGATCGAAAAACTCGCCGACCCGCAAATCCGCATCGTGTCGCTGACCATTACCGAAGGCGGTTATTGCATCGACGACAGCAACGGCGAATTCATGGCCGATCTGCCGCAGATTCAGCACGACCTGAGCAGCCCGGCGGCCCCGAAAACGGTGTTCGGCTTTCTCTGCGCCGCTCTGGCCAAACGCCGTGCCGCCGGCACGCCAGCCTTCACCTTGATGTCCTGCGATAACCTGCCGCACAACGGCGCCGTGACCCGCAAGGCTTTGCTGGCCTTTGCCGCTTTGCTCGATGCCGATCTAACGGGCTGGATCGCGGCTAACGTCAGCTTCCCCAACGCCATGGTCGACCGCATCACACCGATGACCAGCGTTGAACATCGCCTGCAACTGGCCGACCAGCACGGTGTTGACGACACCTGGCCGGTGGTTTGTGAACCCTTTGCGCAATGGGTGCTGGAAGACAAGTTCGTCAACGGGCGCCCGGCCTGGGAAAAGGTCGGTGTGCAATTTACCGACGATGTCACGCCTTACGAAGAGATGAAGATCAAGCTGCTCAACGGCAGCCATCTGGCCCTGACGTATCTGGGGTTCCTGAAGGGTTACCGGTTCGTCCATGAGACCATGAATGACTCGCTATTCGTACGCTACATACGCGCTTACATGGAGCTGGATGTGACCCCGCAGTTGGCGCCGGTGCCGGGAATCGACCTGACCGAATACCAGAACACCCTGGTCTCACGCTTCTCCAATCGGGCGATTGCCGATCAGCTGGAGCGGGTGTGTTCGGATGGCTCGTCGAAGCTTCCAAAGTTCACCGTGCCGACCATCAACCGCTTGATTGCCGAGGGTCGGGATACCCGGCGCGCGGCGCTGGTGGTGGCGGCCTGGGCTATGTATTTGAAAGGGGTGGAGGAGAATGGCGATATTTACTTGATTGCGGATCCGCGGGCGGCGTTTTGTCAGGTATTGGTGGCCGATGATGCATTAATCACTCAGCGATTGCTGACAGTTGAGGAGATTTTTGGTGTGCAGATTCCTAACTCTCCAGAGTTCGTGGCGGCGTTTGAATGGTGCTACAACAGCTTGCGGGATGTGGGAGTGACACAGACGTTGGAAAAAGTTCTCACCATTCCCTGCGGTTCTCCAGAACCCATTGTGTAAGGCCAGTCGGCCGAGAAATCTCTTTAATCAGAAAGGAAAGGACGATGGTCTTGCCTCGGGCAATCGTATTTGGTGAAGCCCTGACTGACATTGTCCAGGGCGTACCCGGACAGTGGCAGGGTTTTTCGGGCGGTGCGCCTTGGAACGTTGCACGAGCGCTCAGTCGCCTGAGTGTCAGCAGCTCCTTTGCAGGGGCTGTCAGTACGGACTCGTTGGGCGACGAGATAGCCCTACAGTCAGAGGTGGCAGGGCTAGATATGCGATTTATACAACGAGTGGACCGAGAGCCCTTAGTCGCCATCGTTCCGTCAAGCCGCCCGCCTAGGTACTTTTTTGCCGGGGATGCCGATCTGTTTTTCGATACGGGCCTGCTGCCGCAAGGTTGGCTTGACCATACCGAAGTTTGTCATTTTAGCTGCATCAGTCTGGCTCGACAGCCATTGGGAGATCGTTTGGTCAGCCTCGCCGAACAGGTGAAACGCGCTGGCAAACGAATTAGCTTTGATCCGAACTGGCGCAATTTGATGGACAGATATTACCGGGAGAGCACTTTCCCAACGATGGCCGCCCTGGCTGACATGATCAAGCTGTCCGATGAAGACCTTCGTCACCTCTATCCCGGATTGACCGAACATCAGGCCATGGATGAGTTACGTGCGCTCAACTCTAGGGCGCAGATCCTGTTCACCCGAGGTGCAGACGGAATGATTCTTCATACGTCGGACCGTCAATACGAACAGCCCGCGATTCCTGGGGACGTTGCCGATACTGTGGGCGCGGGCGATGCGAGCATGGCAGGTTGGTTGGCTGCAGATTTGCTGGGAATCACAGATCTGAAGGAGCGTCTGCGTTTTTCAACTGCTTGCGCGTCCATATCGTGTCGACATACCGGAGCCTATGCACCAACGTTGGCAGAAGTTAAAAATCTACTTACCTCGCTACCCAGTGGCTGAAGAAATGGAAAAGAGGCTAACGTATCGATGCGTATTTCAGCATTACACTAATGTTGAGCAAGCATGTTTCCGTTAGAACGCGTGAAAATAGTTACAGAAATGCCTATTTCTTGATTCAGTGCTTGCTCTTCAGTTTAATGATTTGTTGGTGCCTACGCCGAATTTCCCCAGTTGCTGAGATTTCACTGACCCAGTCTGACTCCTCGCGAATCTTTGTCTGTGCTGGACTCTTGAAGGTTTGGAGATGGGGCAGTCTTGTCTCGGCACGTAGGTCAATTCATCGTCGGCGTGAACAGCGACTCTGCACCATGTAATCGCGGAACTGCTTGGGGGTAGAATAGCAAGGTGAGTTGCGCGGACGCTTACCCTAGGCGGTCGAAACTTAGTCTCTGGCGCTTCCTGGCCGAAGCGAGTGAATCATGGCAAATGGGATTCGCTGTGCAATTCCCGAAGAGGAATTTTAGATGAAGGAATGACTGCAGGACGTAAGGATAGAAGCTATTCAATGGTTTTTATCAGCGTAGCACGCACGTTTCAGCGGGATGGCAGGTAACTGCCATCCCTACCGTGACCAGTCGGATCTATAGTCAGGAGATGTATCGATTGGATGACTATCCCCCTCGGCTCACTGTTTATCTCCTCATTAGCCATTAGCCGCCAATAGCGTAGTCTGGGAAATACGTTCCGAAACTGTTCAGTTCAGGCGCGGAACAAACGACCGTCAGCCAGCTTCCTTCTTGGCTCCGCTTCAGCCGCGTCAGGCCTGCGTAGACTAGCGCCAAGCTTTGCGCATTTGCAGCCTCTGTCACATAGACGACCAGTAGGCGAGACTCCCATCCCTTGAAGCTATGCAAGGTGGTTGCCTTGAGCTTGGCATCGCCTATATAAAAGCCCATCTTCCTGCGGCGATGGTCAGAACCAAACGTATCAACAGCCCGAATATTGTATTCATTGAGACGACTTACTACCTCGGCTCCAGATGCCATATTTCCGGTCAACATGGTGATGTCAGCATTGGCCAAACCGTTTTTTCCGGTCTGATGCATCAGGGCGAGGATTTCGTCCGAACAAACGACCTTGGCATTCTCCGGGCTACATTGCACCCAGCGAAGGTGGCACGGGTACAGATCAAGTGATCCTTGATCTGGCTGCGGTAAATCGACCACATCTTGAGGAAGGAACATCTCCGCAAAACTGCGTGCAAGGTGTAACGCATCTGGAGGCAATCTGTAGCTGACACTAAGTTGCGCCCAGCGTCCCCCTGGGAATCCGGCTCCCTTCATCACGTCATCTGTCCACGCTTGAGCAGTCCCGTAAATGTCTTGCGTCGCATCTGCGACCAAGAGCATCTCTCCGCTCGGTTTGCAGGCCTTGCGCAATACATCCCACCACAGCGGGCGAAAATCCTGCCCTTCGTCAACAAGAATGGCATCATATCGTGAAGTTCCAGGCTGCATGACAGCCTCTGCTGCCAAAAGTGGCAATTCGATATTCAGAGCATCCTCTCGGCCGTTGGCCCACAGAGCGTCATACCTCTGTTCCCATCCCGCTTCATAACAGACATGCTTGCACCACAAATGGAAGTGAGTGAATCGAACATTCCGTATCCGTTTTGGTGTATTGAGGTCGCGAACGATGAAGTCACGTAAATAATGCCAAAGCGTGATGTTGAAAGTAGCGACCAGTACAGACTTGCCTTCGTTAGCAAGCCTCGCGGCACGTGCCGCAAGCACGAGGGACTTTCCCGAGCCTGCCGGCCCTTTGATCCGACGATAGCCGGATTCAGTGCGAGTTTCGGCTAAAGACCGCTGGTTACGATCCAAGGTCAGAGGCGCCCTTTGCGTCGATGAGAAGTCCGGCTCGACAAGCCAACCGCGTAGGTCGTTGGCCAAGTTTTCTGACATGAGAAAGGAGTGGCTGCGGCTGGCTTCCGGGAATACGAGCTCCATATTTCCTGTTGAAATTTCGCTGAAACCGGTGACTGGTTGATATTTTGCGTGATCGTCACCTTGCTTAGTCTTTAAGAAAGGAGACAGGAGGCCCTTGACCTGCTCCACTCTTGCGAAAGGGAAGATGACCCCCGCGGTAATGGTTGCCCATCCTCTCTCTGACTGAATACGTGGGCAATAAAGGTCGAAAATTTCCTTCTTATAAAGATTTACCTTGGTGACAGGATTCTCGCTCTGGAGGCAGAATTCTTTTCCGTCCTTCTCAGCCCAGAGCGTCGGATGTCCCCGTTCATCCAACTTTGTGAAGTACCTCATGGCGTTCAGATTCCAGTCTTTCACCTCGAACACCGCGATGCCAACCTTCGGATTTAACAGAACGAAATCCGGGCGTAAGCCATTCAAATGGGGCTGGATGTAAATCTCCCAATCGGGCGTAAGACTCTGGTTGAACATCTGAAAAACCTGTTGCTCGCCAGCGGTCAGTGGCTGCGGTAATTTTGCGTGCTCAAGCAAAGGCGGATGGATCACTCTTTCATTAGACATTTAGATCATTCTTCCCTGAGAACTCACTCTGCTTGCAAGTGAGGCAGTCTTTTAGGTTTTATGGAGTTATTTCTTAAGGTAATTTTCAACTTTGAGAGCAGCCGCTTTCTTTAGGTTATTAAATACACATCGAGGCTAGACCCCCCCCTACTTAACCGTCTCTTCCGCAGCGTCATGATCGCGCCAGCACAATCGACGGATTCCTACAGTAGCCTAATGTGGATTGTCTCCAGCCATGGCTTTGGCTGCGGTCGGAGCAAAGTACAGGGGGCATACAAAAAATTAAGTGAGAGCTAACAGTGCCGATAGCCCCTCGGTATCGGCCAAGGAAGTTTGTCGGCCGCAGTGACCTCGGAGTTACAGATAACCTCGTTCTGCTAACGAAACACAACCTTCATGACCCACCACCACATGATCCAATATCCGGGTACCAACTAGGTTGAGAGCGTTCTTGAGGGGGGTCGTAAGGGTTCGATCAGCTTGGCTGAGCTCCGGGTCACCGGAGGGATGGTTATGAACCACAATTAAGGCCGCGGCATTGTGCTCTACCGGAGACTCCATGACGAAAGTTCCGGTTGTTTCACCGGCTATCAGCTTGTGGTATTTCATTCGGGTATTCCTGAGCGAATAGGGGAGAAGGCAGAAGAGCTGGTGGCTACTGAACCGAGAGCCTGCTTTTGTGCTGCGAGGCTCGCGATTCCAGCTTCGGGGCAGGTGAGGGTTTGGCAGGCGCTGCCGGTGGAGGGGGGGAGTTCTATATGGCCGGGGTGATGTTCAATGAGAGGGAAGAACTCCTCGACGATGGCACCGGTGTCTTCCATGGTGTCCCAAAGGCCCCGTTGTTAAAGCCCTGCCGTGCCGCTTGATCTAAGGCGCTTTGGTCAAAGCCAGCGGCTTGGCGGGTTTCCTCCAATTGCTTGGCTGCAAGTAAAGCATCCTCCATGCCCAGACCGCTGCGTACCGTGATGTCTACGTAGAAAATCGGTACACCGTGGCTTTGGCGAGAGGACTTATCACGAAGACGCAACCCCAGCGGCAGGCAGGCCAGTCGATCGCAGGAGATGGTTTGCAGATAGTGCAGTCGCGTTGCCAGGGTGCGGATGCTGTTGTAGCCTGTGGTGCTAAAGACAAAACTACCCCGTGGATCGTCATCGCCAATCACCACGTTGAGCCGGCCGTAAAGTTTGCAGGCATCGCCTTGAGCCAGTGAGCAGCCATCCGGTGAAGGGCAGGGCAACGACTGAATACCATCCTTTGTCAGGCGCTTGCAGGTCTCACCATTGCCGACGCACAGCGGCCGTCCAGTGTTACGGTCGAACAGATTGTAGTCAGCCCGAAAGTAGAGGTCCGGCTCGTTGTAGAGCAGCATGCTGCGCAGTTTGCCGTCCTGGCCATTGCGCAGTTCTTCGTTTAGGGGATGCAGCAACCAGCAGTCACGGTTAACCTCACGGTCGATATTGGCCAGCATCTAGGCCAGTTTGGGATCAGTATGCTGCAGAACCGCATTGACCCGACGGATCCGATGACCGCTGCGCCGGGTGTAATGGGATGCGACAATCGGTTCCAGGATGTTGCCCCAGTACTGGGGGCTTTCCTCATCCTGCGGATTGAGCATGGTTAGTAAGGTGTCACACCGGGTTTTTCCATCCACAGTTCCAGCTGTGATTTATAAGGGTTCAGGCCCACAGCGGCGGCATCCGAACTGCCGATGCCTTGCTTGCGCACGGTCAACCAGTCCTCACGCGGAAGTTGTTTGGTGCCGATCAAGCGTAAGGCAGGGCGGGGTTTAGTTCTGAGATGTAGTGGGATTGACTGCTCAGAATCATTTCCTTGAGGCATAAAAAACGCCTGATCAGCACGAAGCTGATCAGGCGTTTAGGGAGTGGAAGAACAGAATGGGGAAGGGGTTGATGAGGACAGTGAAAACTAGGCCTAAGCTGCAAGTTGTAGCGCCGCCTCCAGCGCCCGTTGCTTGAGCTGTGCTCCTTGCCCGAACCAGGTAGAGCCCATGCGGTACTCGATGTTTCTCGCCCGGCGCTCGTGGTCGACGTATTCCGTCACGGCGTTGAGCAAGCCCCAGGCGGTTCCTTGAGCTGACTCCAGGGTTGACCCGCGGCCCTGACCTTAATACAGGCATAGCACCTTGCGTATCGCCCGCTCGTTGGGAAGTATTACCGGTAGTGGCATGTTCGGATTGGCATCACACAGCACGTTTATGAAGAATCTCATGGCTTCATGCCGCTGAACTTTGCGTTCAGACAGCAGACGCATTCGGTGCATGAAGTCGTCCCATTGCGAGACGGCGATACTGAGTTGCTTTTTCACCGCCTGTGGATCGAATCGCGTGCTGTGTGGCACCTTGATCACCTTGGTCGTACTGTCCAGGGCGATCGTCAGCGTGTTGTTGCAGACGACCAGCACAGCGGTGGGTGTGGCCGTGATAGCCAATGTACCCTCTCAGAAGGTGGCCAGCAGCAGATAACCATCGACCTGATCGTTGCCTTTCAAGGTCGTACGTTGGCCAGAGCGTGCCAACGCTCAAAACTTGCGACCGCCTTTGAGTACGCCGGCCGTTTTTAACTCGTAGCCCGAGACTTCAGTGAGGTCCCGATAGAACTCCAAGACCTCGTGCGGCTGCACGACCTGGTAGCGCTGAGAAACGACGGACAACGGGGCATTGGTATCGGAGCGGTAGAGAACCTTCTGGGCAGGGAAAGTGTGAATTGAGCCAAGTGCACCGATGCTATAGGATTTGAAATGCGCCGGGCTGTCCTGGATCTTCCAGTCGATACCCGCTTCGCGTTGCCAGATTTCGATGGGTTGTTTTGGAGAAAGGCGACTACCCAGACCGTGCCAGGGAGTTGCGCCAATATAAGCCATTTGTTCAATGAGATGAGCCATGGGAATAGGTCCTTTGACAAAAGGTGGCCCCCTGTTTGCACGAGAAACAGGGGCTGACTCGATGAGTTAGCGATTAGCGCTGAAGCTGTTACCGCACTCCGGGCATTGGTAGTTGTTCAGTACCTTGTCGTCGATCTGTTCACCGAGCGTGGCCCCGGCGACACCGCCAGCGCCCCCACCAAACAGTCCCCCTAAAATCGCCCCAGCGACGCTCCCGATTGCGATGCCTATTGGGCCTCCGGCGACACCTAAAACAGCTCCAGCTTCGGCGCCGGACAGAACGCCAGCTGCACCGCTGGTGGCGCAGCCTGCGGCACCGATCAAACCACATGCTTGTTTGCCAATATTTTTCGTGACGATGCGTCCAGAGTTACAACTTGGGCCAGAGTTATACATACTTAGATCCTCTCAAATGATGAGCGTGCTAAGCGAAGTGCAGGCACGCTAAAATTTCAACTGCAGTCGATACAGGTAGGCGTTCATAGAGGTGATATAGGTTTGAAAATTTTTGAACTGGATTCAGATCGTATTAGGAAGCGTCTCGTCTCGAAAAAACTGTCTTGGAGCAAGTGATTTGGTTTCTCTAAGCCGAATCGCCCATGCCGATGAAGAATCATCTGTGCAAGTTCGCCTCTAAGGTGTATGGAAATGGTTTGCATGGCTTTGGATGCAGTCGGCAGTGACCGCCCTTATGGCGATTTGCGTGAACAAAAGTTTGAACGATCTAAAAACAGTCACACGCATTAGGCTGCGTTTTGCTTAAATGCGAAGTTTTCGCCTATCACCTTTGTCCCGGTGCTAGAATGCTCGCTAGCCAAGGAGTTGTTGTGAAAAGCAAGCCTGCGCAAGTCGCCACATCCCCCAATCTGCTCAACCCCGAAACACTGGGTGTGCGCCTGCGCACGGCGCGCAAGCAGCGTGGCTGGACGCTGGTGCAAGTCGCCGAGCGCTCGAATGTTTCCATCACCACCATCTCGCGTGCTGAGCGTGGCCAGTTGGCGTTGGGCTATGAAAACGTTGCCGCATTGGCGCAAGCGCTGCAGCTCGATATCGGCACCTTGTTCTCGCATGACTACGACCAGGCGCCACCTCACCAGGGGTCGGTGATCACGCGCGCGGGGGAGGGCGTAGCCTACAAGGGTATGTCGTTCACCTACGAGTTCCTCGCCACTTCGGTTCCGGGCAAGCCCATCAACCCGGTCCTGGGCACTGTCCACGCCCGCAAGATCAATGGCCCCGAGGACTTCGCCAGCCATGCCGGCGTCGAGTTCATCTACGTCCTGTCCGGGGAGGTCGAGGTTCATTTCGACACCGGTGAAGTCAGCCGTTTGAACAAAGGCGACTCGCTGTACTTCGACAGCCGCATCGGCCATGCCTACATCAGTGTCAGCAAGCAGTTGGCCAAGATCGTGGGTGTGATTACCGCTGAGAGCGATCACATGATGCTGGCGCGCCAGGGGCATGATGAGCCTGAGCCGCTGTAAGCCTTGCTTCTTCCCGCCTGAGCGCTTCCTGCGCTACGCCCGCTGAGCCCCTTCCTTCCCCGTTTTCCCTCGCGACGCTTTGTCATCTCGGACGAACGGTACGTCCCTTTATTTTTGCGTATACGCAAATAAAGCTTGATTAAGCTGACGGAAGGTAGTTTCATGCATTCTTCGCGTATACGCAAATTTTGCGTAATACGCCTCTCTCTTTGAGAGAGAAGGGCAACGCTTCGCGAGCGCAGGTTCCAGCTCAGTCAGGTCACCAGGAAACGAAGGTTTCCAAGGGCCGGGTGCAAGGAGTGGGGTCAGGCGAAAGAGTCGGGGAAGGTCTCTGCGTAGTGAAGCAGCGTTGCGTGCAGTCAGCTGGCAAGGGCGGGCTTTCTGGGTCGTTGCTGACCGGAATGAAGCTAATTTCGAAAAACAATTAGGCTAATACTAGGCGGTAACAACATGGCGAATAAACTTCTCAGCTCACGCCAGATTGCATTCATGGCGCTGGGCATGTCTATCGGGGTCGGCCTGTTCTTGGGCTCAGCTTCAGCCATCAAATCGGCTGGGCCATCTGTTCTCCTGGCCTACATAATCAGCGGTGGCATCATCTTTTTGATCATGCGCGCGCTGGGTGAAATGACCGTTCACAACCCGGTGTCTGGTTCATTTGCAGCCTATGCGCACGAATACCTCGGGCCGTATGCAGGTTTTCTCTCGAGTTGGAACTACTGGATCCTGATGGTCGGGGTTGGCGTCGCAGAGTCCACAGCAGTCGGGATCTACATGAAAGTCTGGTTCCCCGACGTGCCGCAATGGATCTGGGTGTTTTCCTCCATCGTCTCGATCTGTGCACTGAACCTGCTAGCGGTCCGCGCGTTCGGTGAAGCTGAATTTTGGTTCGCACTCATCAAAGTCGTCACGATCCTTGCGCTGGTTGTCGGCGGCGTGTTGATGATCGTCACCGGCTGGGGTAATGGCGGCGTCCCTATCGGTTTCTCCAACCTCTGGCAGCATGGCGGCTGGTTCCCCAATGGGTTGAGCGGAATGTTCCTGTCGTTGCCGATCGTGGCCTATGCATTCGCCGGTGTGGAAATGATCGGCATCGCTTCGGCCGAAGCCGAAAACCCGAAGAAAACCATTCCGCGGGCGATCAACTCGGTGCTGTGGCGAATCCTTCTGTTCTACGTCGCTGCACTTGCGGTCATTCTTACCATTTACCCGTGGGACCAGATCGGCACGCAAGGCAGCCCGTTCGTCACGACCTTCGAGCGACTGGGCATCAAGGAAGCCGCGGGCATCATCAACTTCGTGGTGATTACCGCTGCGCTGTCGAGCTTCAACTGCATCTTGTACAGCGGTGCGCGCATCCTGAAGAAGCTGGCTGATGAAGGGCAGGCACCCAAGGCGCTGCGCAAGATAAGCGACAACGGCATTCCTGCACCGGCTGTCTATGTGACAGTAGCGTGCATGGCCTTTGGCGTGCTGCTCAACTATGTCGTGCCCGACCGCGCGTTCGGTTACATGATGTCCATCCTGGCGTTCAACGTCGCCTGGACCTGGGGCATGATCGCCCTGACCTACATGGCCTTCCAGCGTCGCATCAAAAGCTCCGGCGCCGTCACCGAGTTCCCCATGCCACTCCGAACCCTCGCGCCGATCGTGTGCTTGGCGTTCGTGGCCTTCGTGCTCTTCATGCTCGGCTACGACCCTGAAAGCCGCGCCTCCCTGTACGCAGGCGGCGTTTGGACCGCAGCGATTTCGATTGTGTACTTGCTCAGCATCCGGCCCGCAAAAAATGCCGTCGGCGCTTCGCAACGGCCAGAAAAAATCTGACTCATCCAATGAAAAATCCAACAAAAACGTAAACAGATGGGGAGCTTTTATGGGCAACTATCGCTTGGGGTTGATGCTGTCAGGCCTTGCTTTCGTCGGGCAGGCCGTGGGTGCCGATCAGGCCGCGTCGAAAGGCTTCGTTGAAGACAGCCACTTCGATGTTCTGCTTCGAAACGCCTATATCAGTCGTGATTACGATGACGGTCGCCAAGACAAGGCGGAATGGGGGCAAGCAGTCATCGGAAAGTTCAGTTCTGGTTTCACCCAGGGCACTGTAGGCGTAGGTGTCGACGCATTCGGGCTTTACGGTATTCGTCTGGATGGAGGTAAAGGAAAGTCCGGCGCTGGTGGCATTGACTTCTTCAAGCGTGGTGACAGTGAAGAGGCGGCCAGCGACCTCAGCCGCGGCGGCGCATCTGTGAAGTTCAGGGTGTCGAACACGGTTATCTCGTACGGTGACCTGATGCCAGCGTTGCCTGTGCTGAACTATGACAACGCCCGCCTGCTGCCCGAAAGCTACACCGGCACCTTGCTCGTCTCTCGTGAAATCAAGGGCCTGGAACTGAATGCCGGACACTTCACCGCGCAGGCCCGCAAGAGTGCCGAAGGTCGCGACAGTGGCGGATTGAAGCAGATCGACGTGCTCGGGGGCAGCTATGAATTCAGCGAAAGGCTAAGTGCCTCGGTGTACATGTCCGATGTACAAGACCGCCTCAAGAAACACTACTTAGGTGCGACCTATGTATTGCCGCTCGACCAGGTCCAGACCTTGAAGTTTGACTTCAACGGTTACCACTCTAGGTTGGATCAGGCCTACGCTGATTCGCTGTCGACCGGTCGTGAAAACACCATCTGGAGTTTGGCGGCGACTTACACCTACGGCGCTCACTCGTTGACCCTGGCACATCAACGCAGCAGCGGCGATACCGGCTACCAATATGGCCGGTACCAAAATGTCGGCGGTGTAGGCGATGGCGGAAGCACCATTTTCCTGGCCAACTCCTATTGGTCGGATTTCAACGCCGAGGACGAACAATCCTGGCAGCTCGCTTATGACCTGGACTTCGCTGCATTCGGCTTGCAAGGGCTGACTTACCGCATAGCCTACGTGCGCGGCGACAACATCCGCACCAACGACGGCGAGGGCAGGGAGCACGAGCTGTTCAACCAGGTTCAGTACGTCGTTCAAAGTGGCCCGGCGAAAAACCTGAAACTGCGACTGCGGGGATCCTGGTTGAGGGTTTCGGATAACGCCAGCGACTACAACGTGAGCGGCAATGAAGTACGGGCGTTCGTCGAATACCCCATCAATATTTTCTAACGTCCTGAATAGGCACCGCAGTGGGCTGCAATGCGGCCCACCGCATCCGGTTGGTTTTTGGAAGTTTCACCGCCAAGAGATTTTCTTCGGCTGTTTATTTTTTCGACGCCACCGGTAATTCGCCAGGCATACGCATGCCTGACATTGAATCGAAGGATTGCAGATGCACATCATCGTCGTGGGAGCAGGCATCAGTGGCACCGTCACTGCACTGTCATTAATCAACGCAGGTCACAGCGTTGAGGTCATCGAAGGCGCCCAGGCGCCGGCGACCGGCGCGAGCCTGGCCAATGCCGGCCTGATCTCTCCGGGGCACTGCTTCAGTTGGGCGGAGCCTGGTGTGGTCGGCGTAGCGATCAAGTCGCTGCTGGGCCTCGGCGATGGCATCGGCATCTATGGCCCCTGGACGGCAGCGCTCGCGCGCTGGGCCACCCTGTTCGCGCGCGAAGCGACGGAGTCGCGCTGGCTGGCCAATTCGAAGGCTGCGCTGGCCCTTGCCAGCTACTCCCGCGACCTTCAATTCAAGCGTGATGAAATCTCCCAGACGAGCTATGGCGGCCGACACAACGGCATCCTCTACCTGTACGGCGAAGGGCAGGCGCCCGGCCCGCACGATGCGTTGCTGCTGCAGGAGGCCGGCGAGCATTTCGAAGAGCTCGACGCGGCCGCCCTGCTGAAAAGGGAACCCTTGCTGAACAAGTCCGAAGTCGCCTTCGCCAAGGGTGTGTACTGCGCTCACGACGGCACCGGCGATGCCGCGCGCTATGCCAGTGCCGCCCTGGACAAGGCCGTGGAGCTGGGCGCCACGGTGCAGTTCGACACCCGTGTATTGGGCTTCGACGTACGCGACCGCAGTGCCAAGGGCGTGTTCACCAACAAGGGCCATTGCAAGGCCGACCTGGTGGTGGTGACCGCGGGGCTGGCCTCGCGCAGCTTGCTCAAATCCATCCAGCACGATCTGCCGATCCACCCGGTGACGGGCTATTCGGTCTCCTACGACGCGCCGCTGACGCAGGGCCCGACGGTTGGCGCCGTGTCCATCCCGCACAAGGTCGCCTGGGCCAACTTCGGCGCAGCCACTCGCTTCACCGGCTTCGCCGATGTAGGCGTTCCGGGTAGGCGCACGGTCGAGCGCCGCTTCAAGGAACTCGAGCGCTTTGCCGGGGAAGTGTGCCCGCAACTGAAGACCTGCACGCCACGGCGGTGGGTGGGGCAACGCCCCATGACGCCCGACAACTTGCCGTTCCTCGGTGCCAGCCGAGTGCCGAACATCCTGCTCAATTGTGGCCACGGCGCAATGGGCTGGACGATGGCCTGTGGCTCGGCGCGAATCATCACCGACCTGGTGATGGGCAATGAACCGGCTATCGACCTCACCCCCTACCACTGGCGGCGCTACGGGGTACTGGGGCGCACCGATCAACACCTGCAAGTTTCCTCTTCGTTGTTTTGAGCTTGGGAGCGTATCGAATGCAAGACACTGTTTATTACCCCAGCGCTGCAGCGCTGCCATTTTCCTCGGCGGTGCGTGCTGGTGGTTTTCTCTTTCTCTCCGGACAAATCCCGTTCGATAACGATGGTAAGCCGCACGCGGGCGCTATCGACGAACAAACCCATACCGTGCTGACCAGCATTTCCAGAACATTGCGCGCGCTGGGAAGCTCACTGGACCAGGTCGTGAAAGTGACCGTGTGGTTGAGCGACCTGAGCCACTTCGCTGCGTTCAACGACGTCTACCGCAGTTATTTCAACCCGCAACGCCTACCGGTGCGCAGCCTGGTGCAGGCGCAACTGGCCTTTGGTGTCGGCGTGGAAATCGAAGTGCAAGCGCTGGACACCAACGCTTGAGTCCGCGCGGCAGTCGAGCGCGTTGAAGGGCGTGGTACGTGGATTCAAGCATTCTGGAGTACTCATGAGCGTCGAGCTGGAATATCAATCAGGGTTTGCCAACGAGTTCAGCAGCGAAGCCATCGCCGGTGCGTTGCCGGTAGGGCAGAACTCACCGCAGAAAGTGCCCTTTGGACTATATGCCGAGCTATTTTCGGGTACGGCCTTCACCATGCCGCGTGCAGAAAACCGGCGAACCTGGATGTACCGGGTCCAGCCGTCTGCCAACCACCCGCAGTTCGTGCGCTTGGAGCACCAACTGGGCGGCGGGGGGCTGGGCGCGAGAACGCCCAACCGCCTACGCTGGAGCCCGCTGACGCCGACCACCGCACTGGTCGATTTCATCGACGGCCTGGTGCGCATGGTCGCCAGCTCGGCCCCGGAAAGACCTACCGGCGTCACGGTGTACAACTACTTCGCCAACCGCTCGATGACGAGAGTGTTCTTCAACGCCGATGGCGAAATGCTGGTGGTGCCGCAGTCGGGCCGTTTACTGATCCATACCGAGCTCGGAAAGCTTGAGGTCGAGCCTCAGGAAATCGTCGTGCTGCCGCGTGGGTTGAAGTTCCGGGTAGAGCTACTCGACACCAGTGCTGCGGGATATATCGCTGAAAACCATGGTGCGCCCCTGCGTCTTCCTGACCTCGGGCCCATTGGCAGCAACGGCCTGGCGAACCCACGGGACTTCCTCGCGCCCGTCGCGGCCTACGAACACACCACAGGGCCGGCCGTGCTGGTGCAGAAGTTCCTTGGCGAACTGTGGGGCTGCACCGTTAACCACTCGCCACTGGATGTGGTGGCCTGGCACGGCAACAACGTGCCCTACAAATACGACCTGCGCCGCTTCAACACCATTGGCACGGTGAGCTTCGATCACCCGGACCCGTCGATCTTCACCGTGTTGACCTCGCCCACCAGCGTGCACGGCCTGGCCAACCTCGACTTCGTGATCTTCCCGCCACGCTGGCTGGTGGCCGAGAACACCTTCCGTCCGCCGTGGTTCCACCGCAACCTCATGAACGAATACATGGGGCTGATCACCGGCGAGTACGACGCCAAGGCCGATGGCTTCCTGCCCGGTGGCGGCTCGCTGCACAGTTGCATGAGCGCCCATGGGCCCGATGGCGCTACCTGCGCGCAGGCGGTGGCGGCCGAGCTGCAGCCGGTGAAGATCACCGACACCATGGCGTTCATGTTCGAAACCAGCCAGGTCCTGCGCCCGAGTCGATACGCGCTTGAAACCTCGCGCCTGCAAGCGGACTACGACGCTTGCTGGGTGTCGATCCCCACGACCTTCGACCCGGAGCGCCGTTGAGCATGTCTGGTAAAACCTCCATCGCGCAGAGCTGGGTCGAATCCGCCAATGCGCACGCCGACTTTCCGCTGCAGAACCTTCCCTACGGCATCTTCAGCGATGCCGATGATCGACGCCGGGCGTGTGTCGCCATCGGTGACTTCATCCTTGACCTGCAGGCACTGAAGGCGACCGGTGTGCTGTCGAGCGAAGCGTGCCGAGCGGTCGAGGCGACCGACGCCGGCCAATTGAATGCGTTCTTCGCGCTCGATCGAAACGTTCGCGTCGCGCTGCGTAGCGAGCTTCAAAGGTTGTTGGCGCAAGGTTCGCAGCAGCGTGGGCGGGTGGAGTCGTGCTTGAAGGCTGCGGCAACCTGCACCTTGCATGTACCGGCGCAGATCAACGACTACACCGACTTCTACGTGGGCGTCGAACACGCGAAAAACGTCGGCAAGCTGTTCCGCCCGGATAATCCGCTGCTGCCCAACTACAAGTACGTGCCCATTGGATATCACGGCCGGGCTTCCACCATCCGCCCCTCTGGCGCGGAGGTTCGTCGGCCCAATGGTCAGACCTTGCCAGCGGGCGAGTCTGCGCCGCGCTTCGGGCCTGTCCAGCGCCTGGATTACGAGCTCGAGATCGGGGTTTGGGTTGGCAAGGGCAACGCCATCGGCGAGCCCGTGCCGATCGCCGATGCGCGCGAGCATATCGCCGGGCTGTGCCTGCTCAACGACTGGTCTGCCCGTGATGTGCAAGCGTGGGAAAACCAGCCGCTGGGGCCGTTCTTGTCGAAAAGCTTCATCACCACTATTTCTCCGTGGGTGGTCACCCTGGAGGCGTTGGAGCCGTTCCGCCGCGCACAACCGGCGCGTCCTGCTGGTGACCCGCAGCCATTGGATTACCTTCACGACACCGCCGACCAGGCGCGGGGAGCGTTTGATATCGAGTTGGAGGTTCTCATTCAAACCGAGCAAATGCGCCGAGAGGTCCTGGCGCCCCAGCGCCTGACGTTGAGCAACACTTTGAGCATGTACTGGACAATGGCGCAGATGCTCACCCATCACACTGTCAACGGCTGCCAGCTGCAAGCCGGTGACCTGCTTGGCTCGGGCACTTTGTCCGGCCCCGTGCCTGGGCAATTCGGCAGTCTGCTCGAGATCACCGAGGGTGGCCGGCAGCCCGTCACGCTGAGCTCGGGCGAACAGCGCATGTTCCTGGAAGACGGCGACGAGATCTTCCTGCGCGCCTGCTGCGTCCGCCCCGGTTTCGCATCAATTGGCTTCGGCGAATGCCGAGGAAAAATCATCAGTGCACACGTTTGACGAGGATACGTATATGGCCGATTTATTTGACAACCCCATGGAGCTGATGGGCTTCGAGTTCATCGAGCTGGCATCGCCACAACCCGGCGTGCTGGAACCTGTACTCAGGTCGATGGGCTTCGAGCACGTGGCCAACCACCGCTCCAAGGATGTGGCGCTGTTCCGTCAGGGTGAAATCAATGCCATCGTGAACAACGAAAAGACCGGCCAGCCTGCGCACTTCGCCGCCGAGCATGGCCCGTCGATCTGCGGCATGGCGTTCCGCACGCGAAATGCGCAGAAAGCCTACGCTCGTGCCTTGGAATTCGGCGCCCAGCCCGTGGAAATCCCGACCGGGCTGATGGAGTTGAAACTGCCGGCGATAAAGGGTATCGGCGGGGCGCCGCTGTACCTCATCGACCGCTTCGAGCCAGGCAACTCCATCTACGACATCGACTTCGTGTTCCTCGAAGGCGTCGAGCGCAACCCGGTCGGTGCGGGCCTCAAGCTCATCGACCACTTGACCCACAACGTCTATCGCGGGCGCATGGCGTATTGGGCGGACTTCTACGAGCGGCTGTTCAACTTCCGTGAGATCCGCTACTTCGACATCAAGGGCGAATACACCGGGCTCACCTCCAAGGCGATGACCGCACCCGATGGCTTAGTGCGTATTCCGCTGAACGAAGAGTCGTCCAAGGGCTCCGGTCAGATCGAAGAGTTCCTGATGCAGTTCAACGGCGAGGGCATCCAGCACGTCGCGTTCCTGACTGACGACCTGCTCAAGACCTGGGACGCTCTGAAGGCCTACGGCACGCAGTTCATGACCGCGCCGCCGCAGACCTACTACGAGATGCTCGAGGGACGCCTGCCCAACCACGGCGAGCCGACCAAGGAGCTGCAAAAGCGTGGCATCCTTCTCGATGGTTCGTCGGAACAAGGCAGCCGCCGCCTGTTGCTGCAGATCTTTTCCGAGACCACCTTGGGGCCGGTGTTCTTCGAGTTCATCCAGCGCAAAGGCGACAGCGGATTTGGCGAGGGCAACTTCAAGGCTCTGTTCGAATCCATTGAGCGGGATCAAGTGCGCCGGGGTGTGATCGGCACACGCTAAGGCGCACGTCGTTCCTGTGTCGTAATGCCCTGATTATTCGTTAGGCAATTTTATTTGCCTTCACGCTAGTCTTGGCGAGGGGCTCGGCTACTCCCTAGTAAGGTGGCAAGGATTGGATTCTAAGACAACGTCTCCAACATAACCCATTTGTTCGATTTGATGAATGATAGGAGATATTCTTTGAGCAATTGTGGGCGAGCACTATGCATCGCTCAGCACCGGCAGAAATAAAGAACGCAAAAGGGGGGAGGTAACTAGAGCAAGTGGATTCAGGGGGGCGGTGCAAACCTTAATCAGTGCCCAGGATTACTGGCAGGTCCATCAACCCTCCATCTAGGAAGTGCTTGGATGGGAAGTCAGCCGTCGCACGGCCACAATCGCAACTGTCTATGCCTGACCTTACATTGTAACTGATTTTTCGACTTTAACATTGGTCCGCATCATCATGGCAAACTGGCTTCAGCCTCCTATATCAGTTAAACGCGGGATTCATAGAGTGCTTACTAAATTTTCACCCTCGTCGTTCCAAATACTTATAAGTGGAGCTTTCTATCTGTAAGTTTCTTGAGCGGATGTGCTCCGTCAGTCCTAAACCTTTCCTTGCTGGAGTAGAATGCTTAGGGACGATTATGTGAAGAATTGTGGGGGCAGTTGACAGGCATCATGAATAGACTTCCCGACTTTGAAGCTTGGGCAATATTTGCGAAGGTTGCTGAGACAGGATCGTTTGCTCGCGCAGCCAGTGAGCTTTCGTTATCGCAGGCGACAGTATCGAAAGCGGTAACTCGCCTGGAAGCGCGCACTAAAACGACGCTTTTTCATCGTACGTCAAGGCGCATATCTTTGACTGAGAGCGGATCAGCCGCTTTAGAAACGGCTGCTCGTATCTTGGAGGAGGGGAATGCCTTGGAAGCGGCGGTGATGGAGAAATCCACGACGTTGCAAGGGCGAATTCGCGTGGCTGCTCCCATGTCATTCGGAATTATGCGGCTGGCTCCCATGCTGCCAGAGTTCATGTCTGCACATCCTGATGTCACGCTTGATGTGCAGTTCAATGATGAAAAAGTAAATCTGATCGACGGTAGATACGACTTGGCAATTCGGATCTCCAGCATGGAAAGCTCCAGCTTGCTAGTGCGGCGCATATGCCAGGTTCGCGTTCTGTTGGTCGGAGCACCTGCATACTTCGAACGATACGGACACCCTCAGCATCCTCAGGATCTGGTCAACCATCGAGCGTTGCAGTACAGCAATTCGCAAGTCGGTGAAAGTTGGCGTTTTCGTCACACTGAGCTCGGTGAGTGCTCTCAGGTCGTGCATGCACAGTTTCATGCCAATAACGCTGAAGCCCTTACTCCGGCGTTGCTTGCCGGGCACGGGCTTGCATTACAAGCAGAGTTCCTGGTTTGGGATCAGTTGCAAACGGGCCAGCTTGAGGTCGCAATGCGGGACTGGCTCGTCGACCCGATTGAGTTGCATATCCTGACGCCCCCTGGACGGAGGCGTCCAGCGCGAGTGCAGGCGCTGATCAACTACTTGGCGACAACCATGGCAAATGAGCCTTGGGTGCACACCCCTGCAAGCCTTGGACCGATCGTGTGAGGCGTGATGTTCCAGTGGTGTGTCTCCTGAGTCAGACCGGACGTTCAGCTGAGCTGCGGTTGTTTATTTGACATAAATCCGAGATGTAAAATATGGAAAGGATAGGATTCTATAATTTCTATTTTCAATCCAGGCGCCCGGTCCTAATCTTTGCTCATCAGAGTTCATTGCCTTCTTCATTAAGGGTTCGTGGACTTTTGATAGTCCGTCTTACGGCCAACTCGAAATAGGCGCAATGCGTCATTGGTTAATTTTTAGGAGATTGAAGATGAA
Source organism: Pseudomonas sp. SDO524_S393 (assembly GCF_054071875.1). NCBI lineage: Bacteria > Pseudomonadati > Pseudomonadota > Gammaproteobacteria > Pseudomonadales > Pseudomonadaceae > Pseudomonas > Pseudomonas sp. SDO524_S393. The sequence goes on from NZ_JBSVVZ010000004.1 coordinate 112,747, forward strand.
GTTCAGGCATATGCTTGCTGCATTTGTACTAGGCGTTTCCTCTGTATCAGCTATGGCGTCTGGGCCAAGCCCAAAACTGCTGACACCCGAAAACTCGGCTGTCATTTTGATTGACCATCAGCCACAGATGTATTTTGGTGTGGAAAATGAAAGCCGCAAAGAAGTAATGAACAGTGTTGCAGCCTTAGCTGAAACGGCTAAGGCCTTTAATGTTCCGACTGTGCTGACCTCGATCTCGGCCTCCACCTTTGCGGGGCCGCTGGATCCGAACATTACCTCTGTCTTCCCGAATTCTCCGGTTATTGATCGGACCTTCATGAATGCCTGGGAAGATCAAAACCTGGTAAACGCGGTCAAGAAAACCGGTCGTAAAAAGCTGGTAATGGCTGGTTTGTGGACTGAGGTTTGCCTGACCCTTCCTGTGCTGAGTGCTCTGGACGAGGGTTATGAGGTTTACATCGTTGTGGACGCTTCGGGTGGTTCAAGCAAGCAAGCGCATGACGCTGCCGTTCAGCGTATGGTGCAAGCAGGTGCTCAACCTGTGACCTGGATGCAAGTGCTCTACGAATACCAGCGTGACTGGTCGCGCCAAAGCACATATGAGGCGGTAACCAACATCGCTCAGAAACACGGCGGTGCACATGGCCTCGGTATTTTCTATGCCAAGTCCATGTTCCATGCCCAAGAGGGCAAAAAGAAGTAACATCTTTTTCTAGGCTCCCTGGTAAGTTGTATTTTTAAGAAGTCGGAAGTATGCAGTTCTAGCTTTCGACTTCTTATTTTTTTTTTTTTTTTTTTTTGCTTGGTTTGATCTTGATCTACCTCTGAATGTTTTGGAAGGCCAGATTTGAAATTTTGCTTTTCAGTTTTTTATGAGGTTTTAGGGAGGGGTGAAGATATACATGAATGATATGGCTGTATCGATTCTGACAAGTCCGGTCGCAATGATTCTTGCGCGAAGTGTGCTTGCATCATACTTTATTATCGCTGGCGTTATTAGCGTTGTAAACTTTCAGTCTTTTGTTCAAGAGATAGTGAACACCTCACTGCCAGCACCAAGACTGGTTGCCGTGGCAGTCATTTTTATTAAGCTGGGCGGCTCGATTCTGCTAATTTCAAACGCTGGAGGGATGGGATGGTTTGGGGCAGTAATACTGGCGTGTTTTACCTTACTATGCATCCCGTTAGCTCATCCGTTTTGGTGCCTTGAAGAACCAAAGCGGACAACGTCTATGCAGTTCGCACTCGAACACTGCGCGCTTTCCGGCGGGCTCGTGGTCACTGCAATAACGTTAATAAGCTAGTTTTACTTTCTGCTTGTTTGTAACTCCTTGATCCCACCTTCCGGAAAGTGGGGCCCACGCTGACCTAAACCCTATTGCGAAGCCGTAACAGTAGTCAGCACAGCGTCTGGGTGCATGTAGACGGCGCCGTGTATCTATGGGCGCTGGTCAACCGGCCCTGAGTGTGCTCATCGGCGGTTTCGCCGGGTTGGTTCCTGGGCGACCGATGAGCACAAATGACTTAACATGGCCTATGACACCTGGATTTTGTTGGTTTGTCAGGCGGCGTATCTACGGGCGGCGATACCGATGAGTACTGCTTATCTGGTCGGCGGGGTAGACAGCAAACGCTAGCCTTCCCTCTGCACGTCTGAATCTCCCTAGTGGGCACGGGGTTGAGAAACATGTGCTGCACCCCTGCATCTGGGACGCGACGGCCTTATAGCACTGGTTGCGCAATATCTCGGCAGGTCTTTCAGTTCGCGTGGGCCCTTGCGGCGTGTGGCTATGAAATACTCAGTGAGGTCGTGCTTAACCAAGTGCTGATCTCATTTGGCCCGCCCTGGTCGTGATCAATGCTATCCAGGCAGAGGGTGTGTGCTGGTGTGGGGGCAAGGTTTGACAGGATCGAACGGCAATGCGTATCAGCGTGGCCAACCTGGCGACGAGGGAGTTGGACATCGAACTCAGCCTCCAAGAGTTTGATCGTAGCGTCAAAAGGGTACGACTGGATCCGGTGCATTGAGGAGCTCTTGAGCGGCGCAAGCCCGCCTATCGCAGAGTGTTGATCAGCGCCCTGGGAAAAACAAAGAAAAACGAATGGTTCCAGGTTCAGGCTGCTCCACATTCACTTCACCGCCATGCAGTTGCATGATCGCGGTCACGATCGCGAGGCCAAGGCCGTATGAGTCGGAGCTCTGATGGCGGGATGTGTCGCCTCGATAGAAACGGTCGAACAGCTTGCGCAGGGTTTCTTCGGCTAGCACGGGGCCGTGGTTTTCCACATCGATGCGGCAGCCTGCTCCATTCGGCGCCACCCGCATCAGCACTTCACTGCCTTTATCGGCATAGCGAATGGCATTGGCAACCAGATTGCTCAATGCGCGGCGCAGGAGTAAGGGATCGGCGTGGGTCATGCCTTTGCCGACAGCACGAAGCGTGATCTGGCGCTCCTCTGCCAGGCCCTCGAAGTAATCGGAGATGCGCTGTATTTCGTCGTGCAGGGCCAGGTGTTGTCGCTCCACCACCGCTTGCGATTCGTCAGCGCGGGCCAGGAACAAGATGCTCTCGACAATCCGGGAAATGCGCTCCAGCTCGCCCAGGTTTGAAGCCAGCAGCGCCTGGTACTCGTCCGGGGTGCGAGACTGACGCAGAGCCACCTGGAAGTGCCCCATCAGCGAACCGATCGGCGTGCGGATTTCATGGGCCAGGTCGGCGGAAAACTGCACCAGGCGCTGGTAACCGTTGGCGAGGCGATCGAGCATGGCGTTGTAGGCGTCGCTCAGTTGCTGCAACTCGACCGGAGTGTCTGCGCTGTTCATGCGGCTGTCGAGCCGTTGAGGCGTAATGTTGGCCGCGTGGGCCGCCATCTTGCGTAACGGGCGCAGGCCTCGCCGCAGCAATATGTAGCCGAGCAGGGCGGTGGCCAGAAACGCGAGGCTCACCGCCAGGTAGATGCGTTCGCGAAAGGCCTCGAGCATCGCCATTTCCTTGGCCATCAAGTGCGCGGCAGTGAGCTGTACGGTGCGTCCGCCGGACATGGTCTGCACGGTGGCGGCGCGTAGCGGCACACCCGCGTCGGTCATGCTGCTGCGCAAGTCATCCACGCGCAGCTTCGCGTCCGGTTTGATAACGCGCAGCTCCGGCAGCGTCACGTCCAATGGATTGACGTTGATCACGGGCGGCTGGCCAGGCTCGCTGATGACGAAAATGTCGTCTTCGCTGTCGAGCATGTTCTTAAAGATCTCGGGGCTTGCCCGCAGTTTGTCCAGGGCGAGCTCGTAATGCAGGAGCTTGCGAAAGTGCTCCAGGCGGCCCATCACCGCGTGATCGGTGTTCGTCAGCACCGAGGCGCGCATGGAGGCATATAGGTAAAACCCCGCACCGGCTACGGCAAGCATGGCGACCAGCGAGAAGGCCAGCGTCGAACGCAGGGTCAGGGAGGGCTGGCGTCGGGGCCACATGACCGCACCTCGCACACGTAACCGATGCCGCGCACCGTATGGATCAGTTTGACTGGGTAGGGCGAGTCGACCTTGCTGCGCAGGCGTTTGATGGCGACGTCTACCACGTTGGTGTCGCTATCGAAATTCATATCCCAGACCTCTGACGCAATCTGTGCCCGGGACAGCACATCACCCTCTCTGCGCAGGAACAGATGCAACAAGGCGAACTCCTTGTTGGTCAAGACGATCACCTGCTGCTGACGGGTGACCCGACGGCGGACCAGGTCCAGTTCAAGATCGGCAAGGTGGAAGTGATCGATTTCCCGCACCACGCCGCGCCGCAGAATAGTGCGAATGCGCAGCAAGAGTTCGGTAAAGGAAAAGGGTTTGACCAGATAGTCGTGCCGCTGAACCCTCGAAAGATCCGTCGGCCGCGGCTTCTAGCGGTCAGCTCGGAATCTCTTGCAAGGTCCTGGTCGGTGCCAAATCCGCTGCTAACTCACAGGTTGAGAGTGCGTGTAGCCTGCCGCATCAGCCTGATGCTAAATCGAAGTAAATAGGATCACGTGGGTGCCTACTAACGGATAGATGTTAAATGGCCACTTTTTAAGTATAAAGGCATTTGATTTGATATCTGGTAGCGATAGTCCTTGATCGTGATGAGGGCCTTCGTTAGCAAAAGGATTTGTTGGAGCCCTGGGATGGTTGCGGTAAAGCATAAGGTTTTGGTCAGTTGGATCGGCGCTAACGATTTGAAAGCGGTGATCGGCGAGGAGGCGGGGCCTGTCCGTTCGGCCCTCGCTGCTGTCGATTTCGATGGCGTCGAACTCTTGTGTGCGTACCCTGCGGAGCAGGTTGAGCGTTATCTTCGCTGGCTCCGCGAGCAAGTCGATATTCCCGTCACGGCCTATGTCGAGCCGTTATCTTCCCCTGTGCATTTCGGCGAGATTTATCACGCGGCCAATCGGCATCTGCAGCGGTTGGTGGGAGAAGGGGTACAGCTTTCCATCTTGCTGAGCCCCGGAACACCTGCGATGCAGGCGGTGTGGATCCTGTTGGGCAAAACCCGTTACCCCGCAGTGTTCTATCAATCTTCGTTGGAACAAGGTGTCCAGCAGGTTGATATCCCCTTCGAAATCGCTGCCGAGTATATTCCAGCGGCCAGCGCAATCAGCGGCAACCAGTTGGCCAAACTGGCTGAGCAGCAAGTGCCGGTGGATGCCGCGTTTGACAGCATCGTCGCGGAAAGTGGTCGCATGCTGGCCATCAAGGCACAGGCCCACGTGCTTGCTGAGAAAGGCGTGCCGGTCCTTATCTATGGAGAGACGGGTACCGGCAAAGAGTTGTTTGCCCGAGCCATCCACAACGCAGGAACGCGCGCTAGCCAGCCGTTCGTCACTGTCAACTGCGGTGCAATTCCCTCTGAACTGGTTGATTCCGTGCTCTTCGGCCACAAAAAAGGTGCGTTTACCGGCGCGATTGCAGATCGGCTTGGGGTGTTCGAGCAGGCTCATGGCGGGACGCTATTTCTTGATGAGTTCGGTGAACTGACCTTGGCCGTGCAGGTGCGGCTATTGCGTGTACTGCAAGAGGGCACCTTCACGCCGGTCGGTGCCAGTCGTGAAGTGCAGGTGAATGTGCGCCTGATCACCGCCACTCACCGCAATCTGATGGCAGACGTCGCACAGGGCAGTTTCCGTGAGGACCTGTTTTATCGCATCGCTGTAGGTGTCCTGCATCTGCCGGCGCTGCGCGAGCGCGAGGGTGACCTGCGGCTCTTGACCGACGCGCTGCTGGCCGGTATCGGCATCCAAGATTCCAGCCTGAAGGACAAAAAGGTTTCGCTGGAGGCCAGGGAACTCATCCAACGGCACCCGTGGCGCGGCAACGTTAGGGAGTTACACGCCACCTTGCTGCGCGCTGCGCTCTGGTGCCAGGACTCGCTGATTACCCGGGGCGATATTGACCAGGCGTTGTTCAAACTGCCGGCGCAGGACAACGACCTGATGGCGATGGATGTGTCCCAAGGGGTGGACATCAACCACATCATTTCCAAAGTCGTGAGCCACTACGTGCGTGGCGCATTGGCCGCAACGGGCCAGAACAAAACCAGAGCCGCCTTGCTCCTGGGGCTCAAGAGCCAGCAGACCCTGAGCAAGTGGATCGAAAAGCACTGTGTCGAATAACAAGCGAGGGTAAGAAAAATTACTTTGAAGTAATGAATATTATTTTTTGTCGGGCGTTATTGATTCTTGTATTTCGTAATTTATTGTTTTTAAACAAATAAATTATTCTGGCACGAAGCTCGCTATAACCAGGACGTCACTTACTGATTACCAAGGAACCGTTGAAATGTCAGAGCTCAAGAAATTCCAGATCCAAGCTGCGCGCCCTTTGCCTGTGATTGTGCTGGCGGACACCAGTGGCAGCATGTCGGAGGGCGGCAAGATCGAGGCGTTGAACAGCGCGCTCCAGGACATGATCGCCACCTTTGCCCATGAAAGCCGCCTGCGCGCTGAAATCCAGGTGAGCGTGATCACCTTTGGCGGTCGCAGCGCAGAGTTGAACCTGCCCTTGACCCCGGCCCATCAAATCCAAAGTTTCAGCCATCTCACGGCGGATGGCGCCACGCCGTTGGGCGGCGCATTGCGCCTGGCCAGCCAACTGATCGAAGACAAAGACATCGTACCGTCCCGCGCCTACAAACCGGTGATTGTGTTGGTCTCCGATGGTTACCCCAATGACGAGTGGGAGACACCTTTTGCGCGATTGCAAAATGGTGAGCGCTCCTCCAAGGCCACGCGCTTCGCCATGGGCATCGGTGCCGATGCAGATGTGAGCATGCTGGCCGACTTCGCCAATGATCCGGAAGCGCCGCTGTTTCAAGCCTCCGAGGCACGGGATATTCATCGCTTCTTCCGTGCCGTGACCATGAGCGTCAGCGCCCGTAGCCAGTCGTCGACCCCCAATCAAACGCTCCCGTTGGAGCTGCCGCCTGCCGACGATCAAGACTGGGAATTCTGATGCGCCTGGCAGCGTCGGGTGCCAGGGTCATCGGGCCGGGGCACCTGCAGGACGGCGTGGTCAACCAGGATGCCATGGGGGTCTATGGCGTGAGTCAGGGATGGTGCATCGCGGTCTGCGACGGCCTGGGTAGCCGGCGCCTGAGCCACATCGGCTCCAGCAAGGCGGTACGCCTGGTCAAGCAACATGCCAGGCAGGCCTTCGCCGTGTCTGCACAAACACTGGGCCAGGCTATTCGCTTGTCCTGGCTTGAGCATTTCGGCACCCGCTATCGCGATTACGAAACCACCTGTCTGTGGGCCCGGGTCGATGCCCGCGGCCGCGGGCAGGCCGGGCAGATAGGGGATGGGCTGCTGCTGCTCAAGAGCCGAGGTGCCTTCCGGGTGGTCAGCGCGGCGCGCCAGGGGTTCGGCAACCAGACCGACACCCTGGCCCAGGCAGGCGAGGGGCTGTGGCAGACCTGCGAATTCGAACTGGTACTCCCCGGCGATGGCGTGCTGCTGATGACGGACGGCATCAGTGACGATCTGATCCCCGAGCAGTTGGAACCTTTTTTCGATGTGGTTTACCGCCGCCTTGCCCGCAGCAACAGACGCCGCATGCGTACCTGGCTGGAGCGAGAAATGCACGCCTGGTCCACGCCACTTCACGGTGATGACAAGAGCATCGCCGGTATCTTTCGAACGGATCACAAACAATGACCGCTACCCAGCGCAGTACCAAGCATGTCCTGGATGAAAAGGGCACTCGCTACGACTTGTTGAGCGAGATGAGCCGTGGCGGGCAAGGTGTGGTGTATCGCACACAATTGCCCACTGTCCTGGTCAAGGGCTTTATCCATACTGACCTCGATGCCAAGCAACGCTGGCATCGTCATATGGCATGGTTGATCCGACAGGACCTCAGCGACCTGAAACTGGCGCGACCGCTGGCACTGCTCAAGCCGCCGCGCTTTGGCTATGTCATGGAGCTGATGGACGGGCTGGTTCCATTGCAAAGCCTGTTGGACAGTTTTGTCGCCGCCGAGGACGATGCCGCCAGTGATTACCTGGCCCAGGGCGGCCTGCGTCGGCGGGTGCGTATTCTGTGCCAGTTGGCCAGGACCTTGAACCAGCTGCATGGGCGCGGCATGCTCTACGGAGACCTGTCCCCGGCCAATATTTTTGTGTCGGATGATCCCGGGTTTGCCGAAACCTGGCTGATCGACTGCGACAACATCAGCCCGCAGGCCCACAGCGGCCTGACCCTTCACACCCCCGACTATGGCGCGCCGGAAGTTGTACGCGGCGAGGCCATGCTGTCGAGCCTGACGGACTGCTGGAGCTTTGCCGTCATCGCCTATCGCGTGTTGACCCACAACCATCCCTTTAAGGGCGAACTGGTCGAACTGGGTGAGCCGGAGGAAGAGGACGCGGCATTGCGGGGGGAACATCCATGGATCAATGATTCGGATAACCCCGACAATGTCTGCTTTGCCAACTTGCCGTTGCAATTGGCCGAACACAGCCGCTTGCCCGCGCTGTTCAGACGCTGCTTCGAGCAGGGCAAGCACGATGCAATCGCCCGCCCGGGTATCGCCGAATGGTTGGAAGCCCTGGTGGAGATCGACGAACGCATGGTTGAGTGCGCCGAATGCACCGCCACCTCGTTGATGCCGGGCACTGGCGTTGACCCTGCGCACATGGCCTGCTTTTTTTGCGATGCACCGGTCGACGCCAACCTGGTGGTGTTCGAGGAGTTCATCTGCCTGTCGCCGGAAGAAAGGGACGCCGAACTGCCTGACCACCGCATCGCCACCGGCCGCCGTATGTACCTGCAACCGGGGGCAAACCAAGAGCTCAAGCGGTTGTTGCCCTCGTTCAGTTATGACCGTTGGCCCACCGACCATGTACGCCTCGAATACACCGGCAAGGGCCTGGAGATCCACCAGTTGCCAGACGGCGAGCTGTACCTGCAAGGCGAGGGTGATCCCAAGCAACTGGGGAAATTCCAGGGGCTCAAGGCGGCACGTCGTGGCCAGTATGACCAGCCGTACCAGTTGCATATCGGCCCTCCCGGGGAAACCCATGTCGTCTGGCAATTCCGGTGGTGATGAACGATGAACATTCAAGAATTCCCATTGTTTTGCGCGGATGTGTTGAGCCTCTCGACGACTGAGGAAACCCAGTCTTTGCGCGTGAACGAAGCGATCACCGTTCAGCGCTACCAGGATGATTGGCTGGTGGTGCAGGGAGACGAACGTATCGTGGTGACCTGCAATCCGTCGCAAAGCACTTTGTTCGGCCCTTTGGCGTCACGGGACCAGGTGCGCTGGATGCTGGCAGCGTGCAAAAAAAACCAATTGCAGGTGCAGTACTGCGCACCTGCCGATGTATCGGCCATGAACCTGGAGTTCAGGGTCGACGGGCTGATTGCCGACAGCCTGTATACCCATCAGGAAATCGGCCAGAACGATGTCGAACAGGCCTGTCAGTGGATGCAGGAGCAGTTTGTCGTCAAAGGTGCGCTCGAAGGTGATTGGCTGGCCCTTTCGCGCTTCAACAACACCGCAGCCAAGGGCAGCTTCCAGGTGTTGGGCATAGGGTGGCGCGCTGATATCGAGCGCACCGCCGACGGTGCGCTGCTGGTAAAACGCGTGGCTCGCCATGTGCGGCGCAGCGATTCGTTTTCGTTACTGGTGGGTGACTTTGCCTTTCGGGATGCGTCGGTCGCGGCGCAGCTCAATAGCCCCGCCCAGCAAGTGTTGCTCAACGCTATGCTGCGCGACAATGCGGGCTACCTGGAATTGTGGAACCTGTACAACGACAAGGAGTGGCAACGCGCGCTGCAACAGGCCCAGACCCTCAAGGCGTTGCGGTTCGTGCGCTATGAAAGTTTCCAGAACGGCCGAGAAAACGCCTGGCGCTTGTGGCCCAAGTCCCCAGAGGCTTACCAACTGTTCTGCGAGCGTCACAAGGGCCTGGACTTGTCCCGCGATACCCAGTTCGACCTGGGAGACGCGCCGCCGGACTGGTCGGAAGAATTGAGCAATGAAGCGCCGTCCGCCTCGTTTGCCCCGACACCCCGTGGGCGGATCCGCTTTGAAGCACAGTGTCTGGTGTTCACGCCGGTGTCGACCCATAACGACGTTAAACCCAAGAGCCCCGATGGCTGGCTGTACCTGTCCGTTGCCGGTAACCGCACAGTTGGCAAACGACGCCTTATCGCCAAGCAGTCCATTGATTCCGGCAGGCGCCTGCCGTCACTCAGGTGGTTGCTCGAAGGTTTGGCCATACCGGCGGAGCGGCGCCGCACGCTCAAGGGCCTAACAGCCTACGCCAAGGAGTCGTTTAAAGGTGGTCAACCCACCGACAAACAGATCGATGCGTTGGACAAGGCACTCAATACGCCGGAACTGGCGATCATCATCGGCCCTCCCGGTACCGGCAAAACCCAGGTGATCGCGGCCTTGCAGCGCAGGCTGGCGGAAGAAACGCGCGAGCAGAACATTGCCGGGCAGGTGCTGATCAGCAGCTATCAGCATGATGCCGTGGACAACGCCCTGGAGCGCAGCGACGTGTTCAAGTTGCCGGCCACACGCATCGGCGGCAGGCGTCGAGATGTTGAAGAAGACAATCGCATCGATCCCTGGCTTGAACGCCAAGTCGAGCATGTCCAGGGCAAAATTGCCCAGGAGTACGAACGCTATCCGGAATTGGAGCCCGTCAGCCGCTTGTCACAGGCCTTGTTGATGACCCGTGTCTCAAGCCTTTCACCAGCAGAACGGGCCGATGCATTCAAGGGCATGTTGGCGACGGCCCGTTCAATGGCGCAACACGGCCTGCTCCTGCCTGCGCGGCTGGAACAGGCGTTGCAGGACTATATCGATCAGATCAACCCTTTGCCTCCCGGAAGCGGCACCGACGCAGTCGACAGCGCAACCCTGCGCCGCATTCGCGCCCTGCGGGTTAAGCCTGGCGCCTTCAGTGATGACGGTGCCGACCGTGCGTGGGACTTGCTCAGTTGGTTGAAGCGCCACGATGTAGCGCTCGGTGAGGGAATGCGCGAGTTGCTGGAGCAAGCCGCCGATTGCCGGCAGGCCTCGCAGGATTTATTGCAGCGCCTGGTCGAGGGCAAGAACCGCTTGTTGGATCGCTTCCTGCCGGATTACCGACCTGCGCAACTCAAGCACCAACTCGATGCCCTGGGCGTCAGCTTGATCGACCAATTGGAACAGCATCTGCAAGACAAGATTTCCCAGCGCAAGCTGGGGGTGGCCTGGGTACTGGAGCAACTGGCTGGCAGTTTGGAAATGGACCGTGCCGCCGCCATGGCGGCGGCCCAGGAATACTCCATGGTGGTGGGCGCCACCTGCCAGCAGGCGGCCGGTCGCCAGATGGCCAGCCTCAAGGCCGTGTCAGACCTGGACAGCATGGACATCGAGTTCGACACCGTCATCGTTGATGAGGCCGCGCGTGCCAACCCGTTGGACCTGTTCGTGCCCATGGCCATGGCCAAGCGGCGCATCGTGCTGGTCGGCGATGACCGCCAGTTGCCGCACATGCTAGAGCCAGAAGTCGAGAGCCAGTTGCAGGAGGAGCATGCACTCACCGCGTTGCAGCTGGAGGCCTTGCGCTCGAGTCTTTTCCAGAGGATGCGCCTGATGTTGCAGGACCTGGAGAAAAAAGACGGCATTCGCCGCGTGGTGATGCTCGACACACAGTTTCGCATGCACCGCGTGCTGGGGGATTTTGTCAGTGCACAGTTTTATGAAAAAGTCGGGTTAGAGGCGGTCAAGACCACGCGCAAGGATGATGAGTTTGCGTTTGCGCCGGATTTTATCCGGGCCTTGAGCAACGACAGTGGGCATTACGAAAACAAGGTCTGCCAGTGGATCGATGTGCCGGCCAGCGCGGGCCTTGCGCAACGTCTCGGAGGGACTAGCCCCATGCGCGAAGCCGAAGCCGAGCGGGTCGTGGAAGAGGTTAAGCGTTTGATGATCGCGGGCGGTGAAGCCCTCTCCGTGGGGGTGATCACGTTTTATGCCGCACAGCGTGACCTGATCATGGAAAAACTGACCCAGGTGCAGATCGATGGTGTGCCCTTGATGGAACGCAAGAGCACCGGCATCGAGCCCCATGAGCAATTCAAGTGGGCGAAAAAAGTCCGCAGTGATGGGTCTGAGTACTCAGAAGAGCGGCTACGGGTTGGTTCGGTGGATGCCTTCCAGGGCAAGGAGTTTGATGTGGTGCTGTTGTCCTGTGTACGCACCGGCCCGCAAGGTCGGCGCGGGCCGGCCGGGCGTGCCGAAGATAGCCCGGAGAAGTCCCGGGAGACCCTGCTCAATGAGCGATACGGCTTCCTGCGGTTACCCAACCGGATGAACGTGGCCATGAGTCGCCAGCGCCAGATGCTGATCTGCGTCGGCGATGCGGCGCTGGCGACCCATGTCGATGCAGAGGAAGCCGTGCCTGCCCTGGTGGCACTGCACCAACTCTGTGGAGGTGCGCATGGCAGCCTTCGGTGAATCGGGAACCTACCTCAAGTTCGGCGAAAGGCCCCATGGCAGCGCTCGCGCCGTGTTGTGGCCGGTGTGGGTGCATCGGGTGCTGTACCCCGAAGTCACGCGTGCACGGTTGAACCTGTTTCAACGTGCCGTATTGGGCCTGATCAGGGCCCAAGTGGTGCGGGCAGAGGCGATTGCCGAGCTGACCAACCTGCATGAAGACCTGGTCAAGCTGATCCTCGCTCAAGCTGTCAGCAATGGCTGGCTGGTGACCCGTGCGGATGCCGTTACCCCTAAGGGCTTGCGCATGCTGCTGGACGAGGAGGAGGCCAGTGCCAATCTCAAATCCGGGTACCTCTTCCAGGACGCGCTCGGCGGTGAGCTATGGCCGCGCTTCGAGGCACAGCTCAAGGACATCGTCCCGATCGAAACACGTGGACAGTTCCCGGTCTTTGCCCTGAACAGGAAAACCGGTCAAACGACTGCACCTTTTCTGCTTCTGCCCAACCAGCGTGTGCAGCCGGCCTGCAGCACGCCAGCGTTGATGAAAGCCTATCGGGATTATCGCGAGGACTACCGGGCAACGCTGCAGCTGTATGGCAAGGCCGACCTGCCCGAGCAGATCAAGCTGCAAGGGGTGGAGCGCCAGGACGCCCAGGCCCGGCTCGCTCATGTACTGGTGTGGATTACGCCAGACCCGGATGGTGGGCAGTTGTGGGCAATCAGGGACCCGTTCGACCTGCGTGACCAGGCCTGGTGGATGGACAGCCGCTTGTTGCCGTTGGTGAAGGCAAACCAGGGGCTGCTCAAGTACCTGTCCAGCCTGGTGGAGGCAGCTCGCGGCGACGAGCAGAGCGTCGAACAGTGGCTGGCCGATCTGCAAAAGCAGGCGGATCTTCGGGTGTTAACCGAGTTTCCCTGGGTCGAGCGCCAGACGGATATCAAGCGTTACCTGGCAGCGCTGCTGTCCCGCCAGGAAAAACTGGCCCAGGGCGATACCGCCGAAAATGAGCTTGAAGCAGCCATGACCGAGTGCCAGAAACTGTTGGAGGTGGTGATGCAATGGCTGATCGGCACGTTCCCGGTCGATCCTGCCCTGATGCCCAGGGGAGAGCAGCGTGCTGACTATCGCGTCACTCGCCAAATCCTGACGTCGTTTCGGTTGCCCGCGTTCAACGCCGAGGTCGTTGGGCAATTGGCCCGGCAAAAATTGGATCAGGTCATCTCGGCGTGCTCCAGCCCCAGCAGCTCCCTCAAGGCACTGCTCTTTGCCGCCGGTTGGGGCGCCAGCAGCCATGCCGGGCATCCCTTCAAGACGCTGACCGAAGAGCAGCTGCAACTGGAACAGCTCCTGACGCTGGCCACCCTGCGTAACCAGGGCAGCCACGCCCACAGCAAATTTACCGGCAAGAAAGTCACCCCCGTGACCGTGCCGATGGCGCAGCAACATATTCAATACGCCCTGGACTTTACCGAACGTTTCAAGGAATGGATGTAATGGCCAAAAATAATCGCAACGTCCCTTACAGCGCCCCAATAGGCGGCGTATCCGCACCTGCCAAGACTGCCAATCGCGTGCAATTGGAGAAGCAGGTGCCAATGTGGAGCGCCTCCTTCGGGAGTGCCTCCAAGCTGTATTCCGGTGTGTCCCTGGCCCCTGATTTTTCGGTGGATGAAGCCTTCTTGAGCAAGCTGGTCGCCCACATCAGCGATGACGACAGCAAGGCGTTTTCGACCTGGATCGAGCGCTTCGCCCAGTTCTGCAAGGACCTGGGCAAGCGCGCAGATACACTGCTCGAAGAGTATGAGGAGCGCTGGGAACTGACCAACCAGGCCGGCCGGGAATGTGATGCGCGGATGCAACAGCTGGATGAACGCCAGGCCGTCCTTGAGGTACAGCATGAGGCCCAGGCTCTTCGCCAGGCCGAGTTTGAACGCGTGCGGCAGCGACAGGCGCAAGCCGATGGCGAATTGGCGCAGCGCGAGCGTGAGGTCAAGCTGCGTGAGGTCAATGCCGAGGCCGGGTTTGCCGAGCAGAACCGCCAGGCGCTGGTGGTCCTCGAAGAGCGCCAGCGCATGTTGGGCGAACAGCATGACAGCGAAATTGGGCTGCTTCAGGAAGAAAAACAGGCCCTGAACCAGGAATTGCGCCAGCTCGCCAGGCAGCTCGCCGATGTGAAATTCCGTTGCACTGAAGCCGAGGCTGCCCGTGCCGATGTGTTGGATACCCGTGAAGATGCGCTTGCACAACGCGAGCAGCAGGTGGAGGACCGCACGCGCCGCCTGGACCGGGAGTGGGCCGCCGTCAAGGAGGCCAAGGCGACCCAGCAGGATCAGGTTGCGCGCGAGATGGAGCAGGAGCGCAACGGCTTCGCACGCGAGGTGGAACGCGTGGAAACGCGCGAGCGCAAGGCCTGGGCAATGGTGGATAAGAGTGCAAACGAGCTGTCCGAGTTGCAGTTGTTGAAAGCTCAGTTGGGGGATCAGTCGGCGACGGTCCTGCTCGACGAACTGAGTGCACTGCGTGAAGACAACAGGGCGCTGCTTACCCGGCTGGAACAATCCGATATCGCAGAGCTGCAGGGCGAAAACGATAAGCTTCGCCAGCAGGTGGCGGACCTGGGCATGCAGGTTGCCGACATCATGCCCAAATACGAGAAGGCCAATCGCGAAGTTGGCATGACGCGTGTCGCGGCCACTGACCTTGAATGGAGCGAGCGAAAAAGACGCGTGCTGGAGACTCATGCAACCGTCCTGGACGCCAGGATCAATGACCTGGCCACCACCGTTGAGCAACTGACCAACGCACAGAAAACCCAGACGCCATTCCCTGCCATGTCCTTGATGGACACTCACAAGGACTACCGTGCTGGCGCTGAGTTGGAGGAGGTGCAGGACCTCGGGCCGTTCGCGGTTGAATTGCAGCACCGCATCGCCACTGCAGAAGCCTCGGTCAAACTGTTCTATCCCATTGAAGACATCCGGGTGTTGTTGGGCGGCTTGGCCATGAGCCAGCTTCATGTGTTCCAGGGCATTAGCGGCACAGGCAAGACTAGCTTGGCCAAGGCGTTCGCCAAGGCCATGGGCGGCTTCTGCACGGATATCGCCGTACAAGCGGGTTGGCGTGACCGGGATGACCTGCTGGGCCATTACAACGCCTTTGAGCGGCGTTTCTATGAGAAGGATTGTCTGCAAGCCTTGTACAAGGCGCAGACCCCTCGCTGGGACGACGCCTGCAACGTGGTGCTGTTGGACGAGATGAACCTGTCCAGACCCGAGCAGTATTTCTCCGAGTTCCTTTCGGCGCTGGAGAAGAATGATCCAAGGGAGCGCCTGATCAGCCTGTCGGAAGTCGCGCTGTCGGGTGCGCCGCTCAACCTCAAGAACGGCCGGGAAATACTGGTGCCGAATAACGTCTGGTTCATCGGTACCGCCAACCATGATGAATCCACCAGCGAGTTGGCCGACAAGACCTACGACCGTGCCCACGTGATGACCCTGCCCAAGCAGGATGCGGGGTTTGTCATCCAGCCTTACGAGAAGAAGCGGTACTCATTCTTTTCGTTGCAAAAAGCCTTCAATCGGGCGTGCTTGCTCCATGAGATGCCTGTAAAGGACCTGCTCGGTAGGCTGACCCGCGATGAATTTACCCAGCAACTGGCCAGCCATTTTGACCTAGGTTGGGGCAACCGCTTTGAGAAACAGGCACTGCGGTTTATTCCGGTCATGCTGGAGACCGGAGCGAGTGAGGGGCAGGCCCTCGACCATCTGCTGTCCACCCGTGTGATGCGCAAGGGCAAGGTGACTGGGCGCTATGACGTTGGCACCACAGATGTAACGGAGTTGATGAGCGCGCTTGAAAGCTTCTGGATCAAGGCGAACCTCAAGGGCGACCCGGTCAAATCCCTGGACCTGCTGACGGCGGACATCAAACGCCGGGAAGGGCATCGTTGAACTGGTTTGACCGACTGCTGGGCGAGCCCGTGGCCACGCTGCCCGGGCTGGTCGAGCCCGGGCGCTTCTGCTGGGCCGGCAAATCCGGCGTGACGATCAACGGCCACACCCTACTGCGGCAAGACATCCTGGTGCCCGATGGCAGCGACCGCTGCCTGCTGGACGAAGCGCTGCATGGGTTCGTGCCGTCGAACGCCCTGCTGTCTCCTCAGGCCGAGCTGTTTGCCAGTGCGCTTGAGTTCCTAGATGCAGAGTTTTCGCGGCAGGCAACCTTGAGGTCGCCGTTGATGCCGGCCGAGGTGATCAATGAGCAAAGCCATCTGTTGCCGTTCGAGGTGTCGCTGCTGGACGTGATCAGCAAGGGCCACTTGCACCAGGTATCACTGCGCCCGCGCCTGGATCTTCACTACGAAGATGAGGTCACGGATGTAGCCCGAGCCAAGCGCATGGCCAAAGGCGCGCTGGTGCACCTGGCGTCTCACTCGGAGTGCTGGCAGCGGCAGACCTTGAGCGGTGTCATCCCAAGGAAAGTGTTGGCGCGTTTCAGCGAGGACGACTACAACACTTACGAAAACCGTGTGTATGCGCGCCTGCTGGACCGTATCGAGCGGCATCTGTGGCGACGCATCGCGACCTTGGAGCAGATCCAGGGCACCCTGAGCAAGGCGCTGGAATTCTATGGGGCCGATGGCCTTGATCATCGCCTGGCCATTGCCATTTGCGCACTCTGGGGGCAAACCTTCAGTAACCAGGAAATGACCAGCGAAGCTTCACATTTACTGGGTGAAACCCTGCGGCAATTGAAGGCGGCCTCCAAGGCGATAGCCGGGTTGAAACAGACTGGGTTGTATCCGCTGGTGCCTCGGTCGGCGCAAGCCAGCGGTGGCCTGCACTTGACCAATATCCTCAGTCACGACGCGCACTATCGTCATGTGGCGGTCTTGTGGGAGGAACTACGCAAGGTACAGGGGCGTGCAGGCAAGCCGCCCCAGGAGCGCCTTCAGCAAAATCGCCAGTTGGCGAGTGCTTACTCACGCTATGCGGGGCTAATGTTGCGCCACGCCCTGGCCCCTTACCTGGATGGCAAGGATGAGGCGCAATGGGCGGGACGAACCCTGAGCCTTCGCAGTTCAGGCCTGGAGTGGGAACTGGTGAGTTCCATCCTGGGTACGGACGCCAAGGTGTTGCTGACGGTGGTGCCCTGGTTCAGCTTTACCGAGCGCCCGGACCATACTCCTGGCCTGCCCAAGAGGGTCATTGCCTGGCCCGCATTGGGGCAGGTGAACAACGAGGCGGCGCTGGAGGCGGGTTGGATAGCGCTTTCGCCCTTTGATCTCTACGGCGTGGAGCGCTTTGGCCATCTGGTTGATGCGATTCTCTGGCAGCCGCTGCTGCAGGCCTATGGCACGCCGATTACCAAGGTGCCGGGCACCGTGATGCGCGGGGCGGGGGGGGCGATGAGCGCCATCAGCCTGGAGACGGGGTCGGCCCAGATGGTGCTTCGCGAGGTCTTGTCGGAAAAACACCTGGCTCAGTTGCAACAGGCACTGACCGCTGCGAACGCCGGTCAGCAGGCCGAGGCCCTGGGGCTGCGTCAGCAGGAACTCGTGGCGCTGCAGGCCTGCCCGGTCTGCGGGTCGTCCGTGCGGCTGGTATTCCAGCAGCCGGCCGGCTTCAAGGCCAACTGTGGCGACTGTGCAACCGAGCGCTACCTGCGCCACCAGGCAAGCCGGTGGGTGTATGAGCAGAAACTCAACGCAGAGATAGATTTCCGCAAGGTCGGGCGCCGGGCGACACACATCCAGGGGCCACGGCGCCCTTGACTTCATTTTGCTCTTCATACGTATAAGGCAATTCAGGCATGGATCTGCAAGGTCATCTCCTTTACATCGACATCACCCAGATATGCGGAATCGGCTGTGCATTCTGCATGTATGCCGACAAGCACAAGACCGGCATCGGCATGGAGCTTTCGACGCTCGCCCGGGAGAACCTGGCGGCCCTAATCAATGCCCCGCAGGTCAAGCGCATCTCTATCAGCGGGGAAGGCGAGCCGCTCAATAACATCAAGGTATTCCACGAAATCCTGCACCTTTCTAATGGTGGGAAGGCGTTCGAGTTCATCACCAGCGGGTTCTTTCCCCATGACAAAATGCTCGATTTTTATGACAGCACCGACCAGATCGTGTTGAGCCACGGCGACACCTGCAACATCCGCTTGAGCGCCGACAGTCACCACATCGAGAAAGTCAAATGGCGCGCCCATGGGCTGAGTCTGGATTACCTGCGCACGCGGCGTCCGGGGGGCTTGAGCTTTTCGTTTCGCTCCATCGACACGGACCGGGTATTCACCCGTGACTTTCTGGTCGCCGAATTGGCGCGCTGGGGTATTCACGCAACCATTGAACCCTGCAATGCGCTGGAGGATGTGTTGAAGGTGGACGGCGAATCATTCGGCATCGACTACAAAAACCTCGTCCATCCCGCGCCAGGCACACCCGAAGGCTATCTGGATCTGCTCGACTACATCCAGGCCATCGAGATCAAGGTCAAAAAGCGCTTTACCTTTGGCAGCCTGAACAAACCGCCGCTTGCCAATGGCATGGACCTGACGGTAAAGCCCAACGGTGATTTATATCTCTACGGTATCGAGAATCAGCGTCTGGGCAACATCCATTTTGATCACGTACGCTGGGAGCACCTGGCCAGCCATATCAGTGAAACCCCTTTGGCCCGGGCGCTGTATACCCAGCCGCTGACCGACCTGCTGGCACGGTTTGATGACCGCGAGTTGGTGCAGGCGATTATGGCGAAAGCGAACAACCCTTACTGGCTGGTCAAGGAGTTGGCGAACCATGATGGCCTGCTTGAACAGATGGTGTGCCCATGATCGACTCCCACAGCCATACCTTCTATTCCAAACATGCCATTGGCACGGTCGACGAACTTGTCCGGGCTTCAATCGAAGCCGGTGTGAGGGTGTTGACCATCACCGACCACGCACCTTTTCCGGTGGACTCCGATAACCGTCTGCTGGAGTCCGAACTCGACAGTTACTTTGCCGATATCCAGCGGGCGCAGGCGGCGTACCGGGGTGAAATCAAGATCTTGCGTGGCCTTGAGTTCGACTATATGCCGGGCTCCGATATCTATAACCGGGCCTTGCTGGCGCGCCACGAACTGGACTTTGTGATTGGCTCCATTCACTACGTCGAAGTGCCCGGCGAACCAATGGTAAAGGTGTGGGAGCTGCCGCGCCTGGCTGCCCAAAACTTCCTGGATCGTTATTTCGCGGACCTGGAAGCACTGCTGAGGAGCGGCCTGTTTGATGCCGTGGGGCATGCGGACACCCTGTTGCGCGGTGTCGACGAAGAGGTCGTACTGCGCCATTTCGAGCCTTTATTGCCGCTGTTTGCGCGCAACGGCGTGGCGTATGAGCTAAACGCTTCGGGCATCCGCAAATCGAGCCTGGACAACGCATCGGGGCGTGAGGTGCATGGGCGCTGGTCCTATCCGTCGCGCGCCCTGTTGCCTCACCTGATCGAGCACCAGGCGGCGTTCACCGTCGGCTCTGATACTCATGACCCGCGAGATGCCGGTGCTGGCATCCGTGAACTACTCCAGAGCCTGCAACCGCTTGGCTTACAGAGCATTTGCTACTACGAGAGCCGCCGCCGAGTCGATGTCCCCCTGGGAACCTTGACTGCGACCGTGGCTATTTCCGATGGATTGATTCAACCGTGAACATGATGACCGAAGCACCGCTCCCGACCTGCTGGCGTGAGATCGCCAGCGCTCCCGTAGAAACCCAGTTGGATCAGTTTGAACAGGCGCTGGCATCGACCCGCTTCGAGGATGCGAAACGGGGTTTTCGCGCTTTCGCTGCCGACCTGCTGGCCCGCGGGCTGATCAGCATGCCCCGCTATGTCTCGGTACTTGGCGGTCATGCTTTGCACTGCCTGACGCAGGATGGCGCGGGCTCGTTCCGCGACATGACGACCGGGGCGGATGCCTCGGCGCTGGTGGCGATCTACAGCCGCGCCAAGTATGGAAGCATTGAGGATATTCGCCACCTGGCCTGGTTGGTCATTGACTACTGGTGCACGCAATTGGACGACCCCTACTCCCATTGGGCCCGGCTGTTTCTCAGCGCCAAGGCCAGTGGTGACAACGTGGTGTTGATGACCACCGGCTGGCGCAACGTGCCGTCCACGGCGAACGTGCTCTATGAGATCGTGGTCAGCGAGATCAATGTCAAACTGGCTCATATGCATTTGCCCACGATCATCAACGTCAAGCTTCCACGGATCGCGCCGCCTTGTGAGAACTACGCCAGCTTGAGCACCGAAGAACGTGAACGCGTCAACCTGGTCCAGGACCATGTCATCCCCGCAGAGAACTTCTACCGCTGGAGTGGGGTGCATGTGATCTTTGGCGACGATGTATTGGTAACCGGTTCGACGGCGGACAAGGTGCTCTACGAGTCCATGCTCAGTGGCGCGAAGTCGTTTCAGTCGATTTACCCGGTGGCAATTGATCCACGGGTGGCGCTCGCGGACGCCAAGGTCGAGGAGCGGCTGAATAAAGTCGTGATTACCCACCTGCTCGACGACACCCTCGCTGCGCTGCTTTCCGCGCCGGATTACCAGCCGATCCTGCGTACGCTGCGTCTGGTGTTTTCCAGCGATAATTTCGCTGGTTTGGCCGCATTCTTGCCAAGGGTGCCCGCCCGCAATTGGCTGCGCCTGTACACGTCCGCGCTGGGCAATGAGTTTCTCGCACAGCCCGAGTGCACGCCGTCGTTGCTCATACTCAAACGCTATCTTGTCGACGCCGGGCTATTGAGGCCCGATGGTATGGCGGTCTGGGGTTGAGCGGCAGCGAGGTGGAGGACGTCCGTTATGTGAGCTATTGGGAGACTGCACCGGGGCATTCAATGCCACCTTACACCGCGTTGGCGCTGGTTTCGATCCAGAGGGCCCTGGGTGAGAAATTCCTGCTGCTGACGGGCAATTGCTATTCACGCATGACAGTGAAACGGACACCCTGCTGATGACTTTCTCGGAATAGCCGACTTGCACCTAGGGAGTATGGATTAGGCAGCTCATAAACTCCGACGTTAGGACCTCGTACGTACGCGACATAGAGAATACGCCAGCGGTTGGTTCCGTCATGGCGCATCGTTACCGCCGCAGTTACCTGAGAGCGCTCTAAGTCGATGTGTCCTGGATCTGCGACATGCGCCTTAACCTCGTAATGAATGAAGCCTTTCGAGTCTGATACTTTGAAATCGAATCCTTGATCACTTTCTGGCGGAAGCCCTAGATACCTGCGGCCCATCGAAGATACCCAGTATTCGGGCCGCATATTTCGATGTTTATTGCGCAAATATTGATAGGCGGCGAGCTCCCCGGCGAAACCGATGAGGTCGCGTTGTTCTTGACTCAAATACTGAGGATCATCACCTCGATTGCTTGTACCGCGCTTAGTCGGTCTAGGGGCAGTTCGGGGGCCAAAGACTTGCAATGCCGCAGGACCGGACCGCGTTTTGAATCCTCCACTCGCAAGTGTCTCTTGCATGGCTTGCGCAACTGCATCATGCCAACCCTGAGCACCACCATCGATTTCTAATTCCCCAAACTGCAGGCTACGACGTTCTGTCTGTCTGCGCGTTTCGCGTTCACGCTCCTCTAATGCTTCGAATGCCAGATCACTATCGGAAAGACCGAGCGCAACAGTGTCCAGGCTTTCCGGCATTTGATTTGGCCAGAGGCTCGCTCGGTGAAGTGCGGAGGGGACGGATCTCTCGTTGAAGGACTCGAAGTCAAGCGTACCGGATGACAGGGCAGCTCGAATCAGGCGTTCAGGTCCTTGCAACCAAAGTTCATCAAGTGGCGTCGAATTGCACTTCGCCCAAGCTCTGACCAAACGTTGCAAATGTTCCGCAATCCGCGTGAGTAGTTGGCGGTTGTGCTGGCGGACGCCGTCGATGGGACTGCCATTGGGAAAAGGGCCTGCACCAAGGCGGAGGGTTACCTGTCTATCGATTTCCTCATCTACCTGCTGTGTATCAATATCATCGAATCGTTCCACCCAATCATCTGGCAGGTGGAGCCATTTCAAAGCGACTGCTTCGCGATAGGCCTGAAGGGCTCCGTCTGCTTCAATGGATTGGGTGTACGCATCCCGTACGGCTCGCTCAACTTCAGCACGTCGATGCTCAACGCGGGAGGAGAAACGCTCCGTTAACCTTTTCTTGAACTCTAACGGAGAACGTCCCAGCGCAACGAGGCTCGCGTTCAGTACGTTGAACTCAAGGCCTAGCTCATGCCGTAGGCCGCTGAGTGTGTCGGCGTCTCGGCAGGCGGTGACGATTCTTTCGGCTTGGTCGGAGGGTATACCGTAACCAGAAATAACCGCCATCACGTCGGAATCGTCTCTGAATTCGTCGGTCCGCTCGATCAATATTGCAGCCAGGTAGGTATGCCCCATAGCGTGGACGGACGGGATCAAATACTCCAATAAACGCGGCGTGGTCGCACGAAGCGATCGCCTCAGCTCGGTGATCCGAGAGACGGGTCGTCCAAGTGCTCGAGCAAGTTGCAAATCCGAGGGTGCTTTCAGCTCATGACCGTCCCGCGACATCTCGTTTCCAAACGCAGAAAATGTTAGGCGAAAAGCGTCCGTTAATCCCGGTCTGCCTATCGCCGCGGGCACGGCCGACGCGATCATGGACAGCGTGGACCAATTCAAAAACTGCCCCTCGCACAGGACCGACGGATACTCTTCGTTGGCAACCGGAAGTATGCCGTCAAGCTCCTCTGGCAGAGGGCTTGAGTTCCCATCTATCGAGACAGTGATTTCTCGGACAAAACGCAACCGTACTCGGCGGATAGCGCCTCCCAACGCCTGCCGCGCGCGAAGGGTGTTCTGGTTGCTTAGATTTGAGCTCACTTCGAGTACGAGAACAGCGAGGTCAGCGATCCATTCACAATCTTTGCTTACGAGCAGCTCATCCGCTGCACTCGGAAAGAAAGGAACGCCGTCTGTGGTGACGGATATCGAGTCCTCATGAATTGGCTGGGCCTTACAACCCAGATACGTTGCTAGCGCTCTGATACAGCTTGCAGTCGCTGTACCGCCCACATCAATGGTGATGCGACCAAAAGAAGCCAGAATTTGTTGAAAAGTGGGCCGCGAACCATCGTCAATGTAGATCGTTTCAACGAGTGGAGCGCTTTTGTGAAGCGTCACGGCCGTCAAGCCATCAATAGTGTCTTTAGGGATTACGAGTGTCGGAGGCAGAGCCGGGCGCAAGTCGAGCTGAGCGTACTCTGTCCATGCTTCGCGATAGGCTTTTCGAAAGTCATCAAGAAAGGCCTCTGATATACCGCGCTCCAGTAGCTCGCCAAGTGCGGCAATGCGTCGGGGTGCACTTTTTGGGTCCGACCAAGCGGGTACATTCAATTTGCCGGACAACATCTCTTGAAGGTAGCGGTTGCTTTCTATCAGCTCTCGTACCATGCGCTCCGGCCGCGGTACGAAACGAGGTATGTCACTCCTGCTGCCTAACCAGCATTGATCTAAAGTTAACCCTTCGAAATCGTCGCCCGCCGACGCAGGAATCCAAGCAGTCGACTTCAGAAATGCGGCGATGGCGCTAGGCCAGTGAACGTGGTCGTAACGGGCACCGCTGCGGGAGAGTGTTGTCACCATAGCTTCGGCGGGAATCTTTGTGAGCGCGTGGATAACTAGCCGCCCGTAAGCTAAGCGGGCCGCGCCGTTCATTGTGTCGTAGCTCGCTTGGCCGTATAGGTAGGGAACGCCATTTAGAACGTAGATACCGCTTTGATAGCCGAGGTCGCGTGAAAAACCAACGGCTTTGCGCCAGCAAATTCCCAGCTCCAGCTCGAAATTCTGTGTTGGCAAATACCCATATCTCAAGCTTCGCCAGTCTGGTGAGTACATGCGTACAACGGCGCCTCGGTTCCAAGGAAGGCCGTCCCGTACGCCGGCAATTTTCAGAAAGTCCCGCCAGTCTTGAGCGCTTTCCCCCGGACCGGTTTTCCATTCGTTCCAATCAGGAAGCATCATCTTCGCGATTCCGGCAATCTGCTTGTCGTGGCTCGCCTCTTTACAGAGGTCAGTGAGCAAATTACCGAGCGTGTCGCGCCATCCCGCTGAGAAATAAGCAAGGCTCGCTTTGCCAATTCCGCCGCTGGCCAAGGGAACCCAGAGTCCCGCGGTCTGAAGGGCCTCGTCGAAGTCCGGGGTGCGATTTTGCTTCCATGTTCTGAAGGCCCAGGTAAGGACTGACAAAGCGTCGCGTGTGCGAGGGCGAGTTCCGAGGAGTGTTCCCAATCTTGAAACCAAGTTGATGAGGCGAAACTCGGAAGCAAGTCCTGCGTTAACAAACGCCGTGACCACATCCGCAGACCAGGCAAGCGTCGGGTCGGCGAACTCGAGCCCCTTGGTTATGCAGCTTGGAGGAAAAACACCGGCGTCATCCAGGCGTTTTTTCTTCTTGGTGACACGCCCAGGGTCGGCATTGATGAAAAACTGAACCGGTTCGCCCGCTACGGATTTAGCGCCTTCGGCTCGCACGAGTTTGCGAGCTTCGTTTCTAAAAATGAGTTTGCCTCGAAGCTGCTCAAGGATGTCCTTGCGTACGCTCAGGTCGGTATAGAAATCCTCCCAATTCGCGGCTGTAGCTTTGCGTTGGCGTTCAAGGTCGGCAGCGAGCAACGGTACCCACTTTGCGAGGCGGTCGTTCTCCGGCTCCAGCGGAAGCCCCACATCATCAGCAAGGCTGCGTAAGGCGATAACTCGCCTGGCTCCCAGCTTGCGTCGCAGCAGAAATGCGCCTGTAACCTTCGCAATCCAAGTCGCACGCAGTGATTTGTATTGGTCGTCTTGCCAGTCAAAAACATGGTCAAGGGTTGCCCATCTTGCATCACTGCCAGGTGGACTCATCGTTGGAAGTGGGAGAGTTTTGTACGCCAGCCCTTTAGCCCGAAATGCAGCCAAGACATGGTCTGCGGGGCCCCATGTGATGGCATCCACAGCGGCGTGCACGTATGAGACTAGATTGATATTGGCAGCAGCTACACCATATATAAGGTCAATGCACATCTCTGCTGCAACCTTGACCAATTCTTGATTAAGGGCGTTGTCCAGACTTAAGCCCTTGCGATCTGGATCTGGGAAAAACGGAGCATCCAAATGACCGTTAAAAGGACAGGGGGTTTCCATTGGCAAAAAAGCATAGTAGCGACCTTCCGGAACCTCGAACCCTAGGGGGATCGCGATGCTGACCGTGGGCGCGCCTGCCCAATTTCGCCACCTCTCTACCTTATGACGTTGTTCGACAGCAGCGTCCACTGCTCTCAAAAACCGCGGCGGATCAACGACGCGGCTGATGAACAAGTACGAGCGATCGTCGACAACGATTTCTTCTATCTCAAGATTGTCAATTTTCAGAGGGCGATTCAGAGGGTACCGACGACGCGTTAACACACGACGCGAAGTAGTGCCGTCCGCGTCAATTTTTTCAAATACGAGCTTGGTGAGCTTAGGTAGAAAGAGATTAAGCGGGGCACGCTCATCAAAAAGTGACTGCCATTCCTTTTCCATGCGAGAGGCGGCCATACGGTCGGTCAACGGCAGTCTTATCACTGTCGCAAACCCATGCGATGCATAGTCCTGTATGTCATCGGGGAAGCTATTTATCACGAGCGGCAGTTGCAAGCTGTGAGTCTTGCCGACCGCCCTTTCCGCAAGGTCGGGTTCAGCTAGATGCAGAAGTCGCTCGCGTTGGGCCTGCTCATCAGCAAATCGAAAGCAGAACCCGTCGAATTGCGCTGCCTTATTTTCAGCTTGAGATGAGTAGATCTGAGGATCATGGCTGATCAACGTAACACTGCGAAATCCAAGTCCTTTGTGGCCAATGGAGTTTCCGGGCTGCTTTCTACTTCTTGCCGGATTCACGATTGAGTCGACATCGGCCCGGGAGAATCCATTGCCAGTGTTACAGACGTCCAGCATCGCGTACGGGGCAGAGGCAAGATCCAGCTTCACCAGGATATGGGCATCGACATCTTCACCAGCGCCGTCGTACGCATTCTGTATAAGCTCGCGCAGAATACGGCCATCGTAAAGCGTTGCTGCGGTGTCAGTGAGTTGACGCATGGAGTCATCTCGCTCGGACCCCAGCTCGATGCCGTGGAGCGTGAGCTTGAGCTCTCGATCAAGTATCTGCTCTAGGTAACCGGAGGGTGACATCTCAATCGTGCGCGTGTCGCTTTCTGAGAAAACCCTCGGCGCTGGTGCAGTTATGTCGATGCTCATAGTCTAGCTTCCCTGGCTTTCATGGCGTTGTGATGTCCGTACATTCATAAGTGTATAGCGTATCTACACCACACCACACCACACCACACCACACCACACCACACCACGCCAGAACAGACGTGGTTGTTAAGGACTTCGTCCCCACAGGTCTCAGGCGTAATGATTGATGCACCAACCACTATGGCCTGATCAAGAAACGGGGGAGTAATCCCCCCTTCAGGATGAAGACTCCTAGTCGGCGATGAAGCCCCGCGTTCTCCATGTAGCCCGGACATAGTCCGGAAACTTGTAACCTTCGCCTAGGGTCAGTCTATCTGCATGATCCGAGACGATGATTTGCGGAGTTACGCCTGTCTTCTTGCCAGTTTCATCACAGAACTTGGCCAACTGAGTGAACATGTTGGTCACAGCACTCATGTCTGCGTCGACTGCGTCTTCACGCTTGGCCTGTTTTGAAAGCTCTTGAGCATCGAAATCCTCTGCGTCATCCAGTGAGGCAGGGAAGTACACCTGGGTGGGCTGATCAAGGAAAAGGATTGGTGGGATCTTGCACCCTTTGTTCGACAGCGCCGCGAACTGAAATCTGCCACCTTTGCTCATCGCGAATTATGGATCACAGCACGGGGACGTTGAATTCCGGTGACGCAGGGTGAAACGGCCCTATGAGGATGTTCGTGTCTCTTTCACTACGTACGCTGGAAAAGACAACTTCGACTCGTTTGGCGTGTGCTCGTAAGTTGAGGACAGCACCGCACTGAGTCTATCGCCCAGCAGGTTCCAGGCGTTTTTCTTCTCGTCGGCATAGTCGTGGTGCAAGTAATGGCGCCTCACCCGAGAGCCGGCCAGTACATGATTTTGGCAGCGATCGATGACATCCAGGCTAATGCCTAAGGCTTGCATCATGGTCGCCCCTGTACGGCGCAGGTCATGCGGCGTCCAGTCGCCGTTTTGGCCGTCGGCAAGGACCAGGGTATCGTCATGGCACCGTCTGGAGAGGGCTTTGCGGTTTTTGAACCGGGCCTGGCGATCGCCGACCTGTTTGCTCACCACTTTCACGTCCACATGCCCATCATCCAGCTTGTTCGGAAAGCACCATTGCGAGTCTCCCGTCAGGATTTTGAGTTCCTGAAAGAAATGCAGGGCGAAGGGGGAGAGGAAGACATGGTGGTCTTGTTTCTTGCCACGGGTGCCTTTGACGTTTTCGCTGGGGAGGAACCAGGTCTGCTGGTCTAGATCGACATTTTTCCATTCGGCCTGCAGCAACTCGCCAATCCGGCACAGCGTGCCCAGGCTGATCCAGAGCGCAAGCTGTGTTTCCTTCTTTAGCGGTCGAATGCCGTCGTATTTTTGGCCCGCGGGGAGGGCGTCGTAATCGGCAGTCATTTGCTGGAAGCGGGTGTGCAGTTCCAACAGCTCAGCCGGGGAAAGGATGCGGCTTCTTTCCGCTTCGTAGTCGGCCGGGATCAGGGGGGAGATGTCGACCAGTTCCGTTGGGTCCCCCTCGATCAATAAGGCCCGCCAGGGCTGACGTTTTCTGGCCCAGCTGAACATCTGGGTGAGGTCGGCAAAGAAGCTGATGGCTTGCCGGTGAGCGCCGCGGTTGATCACGGTGCGGATCAGCGCCCGGACATCATGTTCGGAGACGCTGTTCACCCCGGTCCTGCCGAGTGCCGGAAAAAGGTCTTTGTTAAAACGGCGCTGCAATTCAGCATTGCCATCTTTACGCGCCACGCCATCCAACAGCCAGGCCTTGGCTAGATCCTGGACGGTCAGCGGTTTCACCGTCGTCGTTTTTACTGGTTCAGCCTCTACGTTAGCAGCGGCGTATGCTTGTGCCTTGGCGGTTTTCTTTTGCTCGTTGGGATTGATCTGCTCATCAATGAGCGCACGGGCCTGGTTGCGCGCCTTGCGGATGTCGGTCAGGGATTTGCGCGGCCAGGTTCCGCAGGCGTACTCTTTGTTCTGGTTGCCCCAGCGATACCGATAGAAAAAGCTGACCGACACGCCGTCCTTACGGACTGAGATTCGACCGGCGAGATTGCCATCCTCCCGGAGGCTTCGGCCGGCATCGTTGGGAGTCAGCGACTCGAGTTCTTTGATGGTGATTTTGGCCATAAAACGGACTCCCCCTACTTTTACCCCCACAAAAGCGTCGGCTCTTGATGGACGTTACTGGACTCCTGTAGAGCAGAACACCGCCGGAGCTCAAGTAAATACTAGCTTAGAAAAATCCAGAGTAAAATTTTGGAAGCTTTCAAGAAGTATGAAAAAGGAGATGGGGTGCTAGGGGTCGAGTGTTCGAATCACTCCGTCCCGACCATATAATTCAAAGGGTTGCGAGATTTTATCTCGCGACCCTTTTTTATTTTTGGTCGTTTTTACCCCCACAAAACCACCGGCTCTGGGTGGAATCCTCACGGCTTCCGCGTGGGCGGACGCAGGCTTTGGCGCTCACGCGTGGTCTCTTTACCAATGTTGTTTGGTCTTTCTCTTCAGGTCCTGACGTTTTTGAGTGTTTAAGACTATTTTCCTGCTTATTGAGAACTACATACAGGTCAACCATCAGCTTGTTTATCTCAGGTCGCTCGGGTCATCCTGCGTACCCGGTAGTTAGGCTTGGGCGGCACTGGGATCGTATAACCGTCGGGGACTAGACTGCGTAGGTCATAGCCCATCATGAACAATCCAGCTTCAAAGGCGTGGCAGCGGTCTACCAGCTGAGGCTGCTTGGCGAATAGTTCGGACCCTTCTAGTACCGCGCGGATGATCCAACCTAATTGGAGCTGGCGCCGTGCCCAAAGGTGGCGACTGGTGGTGGAGAGTTGCGGTGTACCGTTGTAGCCAAGCTTTAAGTGTTTTGGGTTTCGAATCTGGTCGCCGATCCCTGGCCCCCAGGCGAAGTCCAGTGCCTGCGGCGCAGTGGTGCCGGTGCCTTGGCGGTACAGGCGGTAGAGCAGCGCGATGGCGGCACCGACCCGGCCGTCATAGATGGGAGAGCCAGTGGTGTCGAGCAGGGCATGGATCTTAGTCATGCCCGAGTCGAATCTTAGGATGTTCTGCTTGGTGAGGTGGTTGAGCTGCTGCTTGCGGTCCAGCGCGAGAAGCGCCTGGCACTGCTTTAGGTAATTCACCAAGTTCTTGTCGTGCATTTGCTCCTTGAGGAATCCGACGGCGCCATCGACATTTCCCCACGCTAGGATCGCTTCGCAGGCCCCATGCGTGGCGAACTCATCGCGGGCGCGAACCGCAAGGCGCAAGCGAATGCGCAGCCGGCGCAGCTCCGCCTTGACCGTCTCCCAGTTCCCGCCCCACTGGTATTCCGCCTGAACCGCTTCGATACCTTGAACCTTGCAGTCGATCGCTTTGCGCACGAACCTGCTGCGCGCGACCTTCAGATGCACTGGCAGAGTGGGGAGGTTTTCGATTAGCCACTCGATGAGGCCGAGCACGTCCGGTTGCTCGAGAAACTGCTTGCGATTCATTCCATGGTTCCTAGTCGCGTCGTGATGAGGATGAAGCTCTAAGGTAGCGCACGACGGGGTATGTTTGAGTGCCTGTTTTTCGATCCACAGTGGATCCTTCACTATTGACTACACTCGACGAGCGGGCATTCGCTTTGGCTAATCCTAAAAGTCACTAGAGCTGGCATTTGGACGACAGAGCATCTAAATGGACTTTTGATGAGGTCGGAATCAAATGCAAAGGCTAGGCGATTCGATTTTTCTTAGTGCTTCTGACTTGGTTGGACATCTTAACTGCCGGCACTTAACGAGCCTTGACTTAGCGGTGGCGAATGGCGAGCTAGAACGCCCCGCTATCTGGGACCCATTGCTGCAGATTCTTTGGGAGCGTGGCGCGCGACATGAACAAGGCTTTGTCGAGCACCTACGATCCCAAGGTCTATCCGTCACAATCATTGACGGTGTCGGAGTTGATGACGAATCGGTCGAGCGCACAAGGAGCGCCATGGTCGCTGGGGACGAGATCATAGTACAAGGCGCGTTTCGCGCGAATGGTTGGGTGGGTCGCACGGATGTCCTCAGGCGAATAGAGGTCGAGAGCGATCTCGGAGCATGGTCTTATGAGGTGATCGATACCAAGCTCGCTCGTGAGACCAAAGGTGGAACTGTCTTGCAGCTTTGCTTGTATGCGGATCTAGTCGGCACCATCCAAGGGGGTTGCCCGACGCATAGCTATGTAGTTGCCCCATGGTCTGGGTATGAGCCACAGATGTATCGAATGGACGATTACGCAGCGTACTTCCGACGAGTCAAAAGCAGCCTTGTAGCTGCTATCGAGCACGCGGGGGAGGTGATCTATCCTGAACCGAAGGAGCATTGCGACATCTGTCGTTGGCAGAGTCGTTGCGACCGGAAACGTCGAGAGGATGACCATCTCTCGCTTGTGGCCGGGATCACCAAAGTCCATATCGATGAGTTAAGACGGCACGGCATAGAAACCATGACGGATCTAGCAGCAATGCCGGTTCCGCTTGCATGGAGACCCTCGCGCGGGGCAGTACATTCGTACGAGCGGGTACGAGAGCAGGCGCGCATTCAGATCGAGGGACGCGAAGCTGGGAGCGTGCTTCACGAACTTTTACCTGTGACGGAAGGATTCGGTTTAGCGAGCCTACCCGAACCCTCAGTCGGGGATATCTTCTTCGATCTGGAGGGCGATCCATTTGCTGGGGAAGGCGGCCTTGAGTACTTGTTTGGTTATACTTTTATTGATGGTAGCAATGGCATCGCTTACACAGCTGACTGGGCGCTATCTCGTGAGGAGGAAAAACTGAATTTCGAGCGTTTCATCGATTTCGTCGTCGCTCGACAGGAGCAATACCCGGATCTGCACATTTACCATTTCGCACCCTATGATCCGGCTGCTCTAAAACGGTTGATGGGGCGGCATGCAAGTCGTGAAGAGGAGATTGATGCTCTTCTGCGCTCCAAACGCTTTGTTGACCTTTACAGCGTGATACGAAATGGTCTGCGAGCGAGCGTGGAAAGTTACTCGATCAAAAAGCTTGAGCCCTTATACGATTTCATCCGAGATACAGAGCTTTCAGAGGCAAACATGGCGCTTGCTAAGGTTCAAGCATGTCTTGAGCTGGGAGATTTAGCATTCATCAATGATGCTGATCGTTATGTTGTGACTGGATACAACCGAGATGACTGCGTATCTACATGGCGCCTTCGGGACTGGTTAGAAATACGGCGCACCAACTTGATCAATGTTGGCAATATCATTCCTCGACCGGAAGTACCTGAGAGCGTGCCAAGCGAGGCACTTGGTGAATGGCAAGAGAAGATCAATGGGCTTATCGAACGGTTGACGGACGGGGTTCCTACTGATGCGGCGGAGCGCACGGCCGAGGAGCATGCTCGATGGGTTCTCGCGCATTCGCTCGACTGGCACCGGCGAGAACAGAAGGCGCTTTGGTGGGAGTATTTCCGCCTTTCCGACCTTATGGCAGAAGATTTGCTCGACGAGCGAGCTGGACTTTCAGGTCTAACATTTGTGGGCGTGAATGGGGGAACAGCTAAGGCACCCATTCATCGCTACAGCTTCCCTCCTCAAGAAACGGAGATGCGCGGCAGTGAAGATTTGCACACTTTAGGAGGCAGGAAACTAGGCAGCGTCGACGCAATTTCTCTGGATGAACGTTGGGTCGATATTAAGAAACGAGAGGACAGTGCAAATATTCATCCTGAGGCAGTTTTTTCCCACACAGTTATTAATACTACTGTCCTTGCGAATGCGCTTGTTCGCATCGGCGAACATGTCGTTGCTCATGGAATGGAGGGGGACGGACCCTTTCAGGCCGCTCGTGATCTTCTGATGCGTCTGCCCCCTCGGATAGGCAATCAACCGATCCAGCATGATGGTGAGCCTGCCCTAGATGCCGCACTCCGTGTTGCGGCACATATCGAAAGTGGATTGCTTCCAATCCAGGGGCCGCCAGGTGCCGGCAAGACGCACACAGGCTCACGCATGATCTGTTCTCTTGTACAAACCGGGAAGACTGTTGGAGTAACTGCCAATAGCCACAAGGTCATCCGCAACCTTCTCGATGGAGTTGTGAAGGCTTCTGAAGAAATGGGAATTGATGTTTGCTGCTTTCAAAAACCTTCGGAGATGGAACCAGATCAGCAGCGATTGCGATTTGTAAAAAGTAATGCTGATTTGCTAAACGCCATCGGCAGCAGAGCAAATGTGGCAGGAGGGACTGCTTGGCTGTGGGCGTTGCCTGATGCAGCGCACTCCGTAGATGTGCTGTTTATTGATGAAGCGGCGCAAATGGCGCTTGCGAATGTAATTGCGGTATCACAAGCGGCGAATAGCGTTGTGTTGCTAGGCGATCCGCAACAACTCGATCAGCCGATGCAGGGTAGTCATCCAGAAGGCACTGATGTTTCAGCTCTGCATCATATTCTTGGTGAAGAGCAGACGATTGCGTCTGACCGAGGACTTTTTCTTGCGGAGACATGGCGTCTTCATCCGGACATCTGCTCCTATACGTCCGAACTATTCTACGAGGGGCGTCTTCATCCTCGCCCAGGATTGGAGGCTCAAGCAATTCGCTCACCCGGACGCCTCAATGGTTCAGGCCTCCGCTATGTGGCAGTCGTTTCTGAAGGCAATCAGAGTTCATCGCCGGAAGAGGCTGATTGCGTTCGAACGCTCGTGGAGGAAGTCCTTGCGTCAGGCACTACCTGGATCGACAGGCATGGTGTTGAGCGACTGATATTGCTTCAAGATATATTAATCATTGCTCCCTATAATGCGCAGGTGTTCGAGTTGCAGGACCGCATTTCGGGCGCTCGGATCGGAACTGTCGACAAATTCCAAGGACAGGAAGCGCCGATCGTCATTTACTCGATGACAACATCAAGCTACGTCGATGCACCGCGTGGAATGGAGTTTCTCTACAGCCTAAACCGACTGAATGTCGCTACATCACGTGCAAAATGTGTTTGTGTACTCGTTGCGTCACCTACTTTGTTTGAGGCTCAATGCCGAACACCCCGCCAGATGCAACTTGCCAATGCTTTCTGCCGTTACGATGAACTTGCGACGAAAATATAGAAAAAGGAGTTAGTAGTCCTGACGTCCGCTGCGTTTTCTGCCGCATCACCATGGCTCGTGATGATACGTACTCGCCAGGAGCGACATCGCGCGCACGGACCTTGGGCTTCATTAAGTCGCAGGCTCGAAGCTTGCTATCAATGGCCAGATCGAAGAGAGCCAGATCTCTGCGTCGATGCCTGCCCCTGCGGTCCAGGACCAGGCGGCGAAATCAGACTTCGTCATGAGCGTTTATCCGAAAGGCGCCAGTGGGGCAGTATCCCCGCCGGTGCAGGGCGGATGAATACGCCGGCCGGAATACAGTTGTGAGACGCAATCATCAATCAGCGGATGCGTTTGAACGATGCCATGCAAGGGTAGCCTGTCACCTATAAGATTTAGGGCTTCAAAAACTATAATGCGATGAGGTTCGTGTTCCAATGCAGCAACTTAATATCGCTGTGCCTTATGGCGAACGATGCGTGCTCACACCAAGTGGTTGCGCAGTGGTGTGGCCGTTTCTGAATGCAAAGAAAGGCGATGGCCCCTATGAGCTATTTCTGGACACCAATGCCCTGAGTAAAGTGGATTGGGCGCGCCAGCTGCCACAGCACGTCCGGCACCAGTCCATTCTGAATCCGTTGCCGGCGCTGATGGAACAGTGGTTTTCCAATCCAGAGTTTCGCGCTGACCCGATTACCCGAATAGACGCGATGACTCAAACCTTGTGCGATTTGGGCTTTAACTTTCGAGCGAATTTCGCCGAGCAACAAGTGGCCCTTTTACGCAGGAATGAAGCGGCACTGAAGACGCAGTTCAGCCTCATTTTTCCCTATGTGGTGATCATGAAATCATTGCTGTCGAGGAAGATGCCGGTTGATACGGCGCTGGCTGAGCTTGATCGAATTGGCCAGGCTGATATTCCGCGCTTCACTTCCAGCCTTATGTTGACTGCCTTAGGGGTTGTGCTGAAAAGTCAGCAGGCGCTCAAACTCGACGGGGATACGAAGCCTGCCTACTCGTATCTGGATTCCTTCCTGGCTTTCCAGTCGGGACAAAAGGTTGAGGGCAGCCACATCACAGTGCCGTACCTGCGCAACCGGGCGGGGGATTTGAACCTATGGTTGATACTGCCGACGCTACGCCAGCAGGGTTATTCATTTATTGGCACACCTGCAGTGGTCACGGGCGATAAAGTACTGCACCGATTGATCCTGCGCGTACTGCCACCGCTGCTGCATGTCAGTCAGAAAACGTGCTTTTCCATCTTTCCGGAGGGATTGGATGAGGCCCAATGCACGAAAATTCTCCAGACTGTACAGACCGTTGGGATCAGAGGCGAGATGACCACGGAGCAGCGCCGGCAGCGAGTGGCAGCGTTGTTTGAGTTGGCCAAGGATTTTTGTGCCAACGCTGAAGAGCGTGCGGCCGTAGACGAAGGTTGGCAGGAATGGTGCCTGCCGGGGCTTGGGTTGGATATCCGATTGGACTGAACTACCAGTGCTGGTCCTGATTGCTCAGGACCGGAATTAGTTTGGTGAACTACGCGTCGGCCGATATCACGGCAGTGCCATCGACGACTTCATCAGAGAGTCACGACTCGATCAACTCCCGCACCCGCGCCATCAAGGTGCTGAGTTGTGGAAGTGGGGATGGACACGAGATTTCCGTGTGCCAATTTCATTTCTTTGGTTGGTGAGTGGAGTTTTTTCAACTGCTTATTATTTGCTGGTTCGTGTGCTCCCTCACTTAGAGCATCGAGTAACGCATTATGTGTCGATATCTGATACGATTTTGCTCAGCAATAAGTGCTTGGCTTTTAATAAATCAGTTAATGTCTTTTGGGATCGCTGCTTGAATTGCTGGTTTAGTGGTGTCAATTTTCGTTCTAAATTTCAACTGGTACCCTCAGGGAGGGAATTCTGTGACTGTAGAG
The DNA here is from genome assembly GCF_054071875.1 of Pseudomonas sp. SDO524_S393. Lineage (NCBI taxonomy): Bacteria > Pseudomonadati > Pseudomonadota > Gammaproteobacteria > Pseudomonadales > Pseudomonadaceae > Pseudomonas > Pseudomonas sp. SDO524_S393. The sequence goes on from NZ_JBSVVZ010000004.1 coordinate 148,009, forward strand.
GCTCCAGATGTGCTTCCTGCCATCGTTGATACCAGCAAGCCGCTGGGGCAAGCAGTTGTGGCGATGTTTAAAGGCGTTGAAGAGGAGCTTGAGGAATATCCTCCAGGGGCTGTGAAAATCATCATTTTTGGTGGGGTCGCGGTACACCTGTATACCAATCACCGTGTTTCGGTAGATATTGACGGCGAAATTTTTCACTGTGATCGATCTTTGAGCAAGGATGAGCTCATTGAAAGCCTAGGGGCTACGCCTGAGTCGTTCGTCGATCCTGCAGGGCGAACCCTTGCCCTGAACTACGATCTCACGTTCAATACCACGCTTGGGCCACTTCATGAGGACTATCTCGATCGTGCGATTCGCCTTGAAGAATTTGGTGACGCTTCTCCAATTCATATTTTCATTGCGGCCCCATTGGATCTAGCTATCTCGAAGCTTGGACGTGCTACTGAGCAAGACATCGAAGATATTGAAAAGCTCTTACGGATGGGGTTAATCTTGACCACAGATCTGAATCGACTGGCTTTACAGGCGATTGACGTGTACGTTGGTAACAAGGAACCACCACACTCGATCCTTAAGCGGATTATTGCGGATTATCTGGAGACTCACGATGATGACGAAGCGCCATAGCGCCACCGTCCTCTCGACTGAATTGGAACGGCTGGCGAAGCAACCTCTGGATCAAGCGGATGACGCTGCCTTGGTGAGAGCTGCTCGTGCGTTTTGGTACTCGAATGATAACCTTGAAACTGCACTGAACTCATTTTTGCGTAAGGGCAGAAGCGCTGTTGAGGTTAGGCGTGCTGGCTATCTGTTTGAACGACTGACTCAATTTACATGTGCTACGGATTCTCGCGTGTCCGAGGCCAATCGTGCTTTGAGTCTTGTCGTATCTCACAAGCAGAGTCATGCCGTTGCAACAAAAGGCCGCGTTGATCGATTAGCATTGTCTTGGGGGCTAGATAAGGGGTTGGGCTTGAAAGTTCAAGCGCTGATGCCCTTTCAGACAAGGCATTTCGAGGCTACCCAGCGACAAATGCAAGCGGCGTGCTGAGTGAGTGCTGTAAAAAAACCGGCCGTTTGTTGCCGGTTTTTTTATATGTGTATTTTGTTGAATTGACAAAAGCGTAGATCGGGGTACCCTACAGGCAGGCCTGAGCCGC